>CALKMQ010000136.1 GCA_938092125.1 uncultured bacterium | reverse complement strand
CTTTTTAAAGATAGTGGAATGATTAAATTTAGCGCCGAAGATTCATCGAATTTACGTTGTGTTGTTATCGGTGGTGAGCCTCTCAATGAACCTGTGGCAAGAGGAGGTCCATTTGTCATGAATACGAAGGCTGAAATAATGAAAGCATTTAGTGATTATCAAGAAGGAGTTTTAACAAAATAATATGAAAAAAATTTATAGATGCAGTTATTTAATATTAGTTACTGCTTCGTTTTTATTGCTGTTTAATTGTTCTGGTAAAAAGAAACTGGATGATGGTTATAAGAAACTTATTAATACTCAATCTGAAAAATCTATAAGCTTAGCCTCTGGACAATACGAATTTGCCAAAACATCTAGTGAAGTGCTCTGGGAATGTATGTGGCTAGGGGGAGCAAAGCACAATGGTAGTGTTCAGCTTATTGAAGGAGCTTTGGATATTTCTAAGGGTGGTCAAATAAGTGGTGCTTTTGTTGTTAGTTTAGACTCTATTAAGTGTTTTGATTTAAAAAATGAAGGTACAAATCAAAAACTTGTCAGTCACCTTAAAAGCGATGATTTTTTTGACGTTGAAAACTATCCAAAAGCGACCCTTCAGTTATTAAAGGCTGAGCCTATAGGCGGTAATAATTTTAAATTTGAGGGTGACCTTATGATAAAGGGGAAAACTCACTCAATAGTATTTAATGGCAAAGTAATAGATCATAAAACTTATTATGCAGCTAGTTTAGACCTGGTTTTTGATAGATCAAAATATGATGTCAGATACCGATCTGCTAGTCTATTTTCTGATCTCGGGGATAGAATAATCGCAGATGATGTCAAATTAAGTATAAATGTGAATCTTAATAGATTAGAAAGATAAAAGGTGATGAATACTAAAATTAAAATTATCATCAATATCGTGGGCTTTTATATTGGGTGGTGGGGCTGTATTCTTGGATCCTCGAACGGGTTTCCATACATAGGCCCGCTTTTAACGCTTGTCTTTATAATTATTCATGGAAAATATTTTATTAGTAGTGCAAAAGAATTACAATTGATAGTCATAGTGGGTTTAGTTGGTACCCTTGTTGACAGCTGCCTTTTCTTTTCACAGTCTTTTATATATGCGGGAGCTTATTCAGAAAGTCTATTTATTGCGCCTTTATGGATTACGGCAATGTGGGCAGGTTTTGCTGCTACTGTTAACCATTCAATGACTTTTTTTAAAGGTAAATGGATCCTTATGATTGCCGCTGGTGCAATATTTGGGCCAGCAGCCTATTACACTGGCGAAGGCTTTGGCGCCATAACATTTCAATTGTCTCCTATGTCATCTGCTTTAATTATTGGTGCTGTCTGGGCTGTTGCTATGCCATTGGTATTTTTTATAAATGAGAAGCTAGGATTAGGTGGTTAATATTTTGAAAAAGTACTCACTCATGCTGATCCTTTCTCTATTAATTTATTCTAATTGTGAGGGTTTTATGAGCGATAGTAAGAAATTTGGAGAGCTAGAGACAGTTGACTATGTTGATTTAAAAAGATTTATGGGCGATTGGTATGTAATTGCAAATATACCTACTTTCATTGAAAAAGGAGCTGTAAACGCTATTGAGTCGTATAGGCTTGACTCTAAAGGTAGGGTTCAAACTACTTTCACTTTCAGAAAAGACTCTCTAACTGGTCCTCAAAAAAAGTATAATCCAACAGGCTTCATTTACAATAAAAAAACAAACTCTGAATGGAGAATGCAGTTCCTATGGCCATTTAAATCATCTTTTTTGATTATTGACCTTGATGAAAATTACAATTACACCGTTATCGGTGTCCCCAATAGAAAGTATGTTTGGATAATGGCGAGAGACCATGTTTTAGATGATAAGGTTTATAATCAAATAATTTCTAAACTTGAAAAAGTTGGTTATGACATCTCCCAAATTCAAAAAATTGAGCAAAATTGGGACTAATCTGTTCCATGATTAAAATTTAGTCCATTTAATGAAATTAGCAATAATAGGTTCTGGTATCTCTGGATTGACAGCTGGCCATTTGTTAAATAGAAAGCATGACATATCTATTTTTGAAGCAAATGATTACATCGGTGGGCACACACATACCCACAATTTAAAGGTTAGAAATAGAGATTATTTAATTGACACTGGGTTTATTGTATATAATGAAAGAACATATCCTAGTTTTATAAAATTATTAGACCGTCTGGGTGTCGAACGTCAGCTTTCTACGATGGGATTTAGCGTGAAATCTACTAGCGAAGATTATGAATATTCAGGTGAGTCAATAAATAGTCTGTTTGCGAAAAGATCAAATATTTTTCGATCAAGGTTTTTAAAGATGCTTTATGAAATGTATAAGTTTGGTAATGAAGCAGGTTCAAGTGGTTTAGGCTTAAATGCTTCGACCACTCTAGGCGAATATTTAAAAGAAAAAAAGTATTCAAAAGAGTTTATTCATTATTTTATTACGCCAATGGGTGCGGCGATCTGGTCAACACCAGCAAACAAAGTGCTAGAGATGCCTGCATATTTTTTCATTAAATTTTTTTACAATCATGGCATGCTTGAAATATCTAATCGGCCTAATTGGTGGGTCATAAAAAATGGCTCTTCTCAGTATATAAGTAAAATCATTAAAGGTTTTGAAGAAAAAATTTATTTATCATCTCCAATCAAAAAGGTTGTAAGAACAGGTGATGGCGTTGAATTATTTTTAGTTAAAAATGATAAAAAATTAAACTTTGACGCTGTTATTTTTGCAACCCATAGTGACCAGGCTCTTAGTCTATTAGAGTCTCCATCTGATTTAGAAAAGGAAATACTTAAATCATTTCCTTATCAAAAAAATGAAGTTCTTTTGCATACAGATGCTACGGTTTTACCTAAGAGAAAATTAGCTTGGGCCAGTTGGAACTATCAGCTTGATGCTGATCCAAGTGCACCAGTAGTTCTAACATATAATATGAATATTCTTCAATCAATTCAAAGTGACCAAACTTTTTGCGTGACTCTAAATGACCATGATTCAGTTGACCAAAGCAAAGTAATCAAGAAATTAAGCTATGATCACCCCTTGTTTACGGTTAATGCAATAGCTGCGCAAAAAAGGAAACATGAAATTAGCGGTATAAATAATACTTACTATTGCGGGGCATATTGGAGAAATGGTTTTCATGAAGACGGGGTAGTTAGTGCATTGGATGTTTGTGAACAGTTTGGGGAAACATTGTGAATTTATCAACGGAACATTTCCTATATACGGGTATTGTTAAGCATCGTAGATATACTCCATTTAATAGAGAGTTTTCCTATCCTATTTTCATGCTATATCTAGATATAAATGACTTAAATAATGTAATGAAAAAATCAATTTTGTGGAATGTGAATAAAGCAGCAATGGTGTCATTTAATAGGAACGATTATCATAATGCAAAGACAAAATCTCTTGATCAGGCTGTCCGAGATACAGTTCAAAAAAAAGCTGGATATAGACCTAACGGTAAAATCAGAATGCTGGCCCACCTCCGATATTTTGGTTATTGTTTTAATCCTGTAACTTTTTATTATTGTTTCAATCGTGAAGATAATAAGGTTGACTTTATTTTGGCGGAGGTAACAAACACACCGTGGGGGGAGAGGCACTCATACGTTTTAAGTGCTTCAAAGAATTCAAAGGAAAAAATCAAATCAACCATGAAGAAAGAACTTCACGTATCGCCTTTTTGGGACATGGACCATCTGTATGACTGGAGTTTTAGCAGTCCGACAGAAAAGCTAGGTGTTTATATGAAAAATTTTAAAGAAGGGGAAAAAGTTTTTGATGCCACGCTTAATTTGAAGAGACTTATTTTAAGTAAGAAGAGTTTATTATTTACGATTTTTAAATATCCATTTATGACAATAAAAGTCGTCTTTTGGATACATCTTCAAGCTCTTTTTTTGTGGATTCGTGGCGCAACTTTCTTTATCCATCCAAGCAAAACTAACAACTAATTTACAGAGAGATTTTAAATGGGGAAAAAATTTTCAATTGAACACGCTGCGTCAAGTACAGCAATAAAAAGTAAGTCGAGTATTTTGGCAAAATTTTTTAAAAATTTAATATTATCACAATTTAGAAAAATTAATCATGGGTGCATTATCTTAACCGAAGGTAGTGAAAACATTATATTTGGTGACCAAGGTTCATCCTTAAAAGCAGAGGTAAATGTATATTCAGATGAATTTTATATTTTGGCTGGTAGTGGTGGTGACCTTGGAATTGCAGAGGCTTATGCTGCGGGTTACTGGGATGCAGATGATATGGTAAAACTAATTCAAATTGTAATAAAAAATCAGGAAGTACAAAAAAGTTTAGAAGGGGGTTTAGCAAAATTAATTAGTCCAATTAATAGGTATATCCATAGGTCCCGTAGAAATACAGTTTCTGGTAGTAAGGAAAATATTGTAGCGCATTATGATTTAAGTAATGAGTTTTTTCAAACATGGTTAGACGAAAGCATGACCTATTCATGCGCAATTTTTGAACCAAAAAATTTATCCTTATTCGATGCTTCAAAAGAAAAGTTGGATCGTATTTGCCGCAAATTAAATATACAAACTGAAGATCATATTGTTGAAATAGGTACAGGTTGGGGTAGTTTCGCTGTACATGCTGCGAAAGAATATGGCTGTCGAGTAACAACAACTACGATTTCTAATGAGCAGCACTCATATGTTTCTAACTTAATTGAAAAGGAAGGTCTGAAAGATAAGATAACATTGCTAAAAAACGATTATAGAGAGCTTAAAGGACAATACGATAAACTTGTTTCTATTGAGATGATTGAGGCCGTTGGTTATAATTTTATACAGGAATTTTTTCAAACATGTTCAGATTTGCTTAAGCCTAATGGTTTGATGGCAATACAAGGAATTACCTATCACGAGCAAGGATTTGATAATCATCTAAATTCTGTTGATTTTATTAAAAAATATATTTTCCCAGGTTCAAATCTTATTTCAGTTAATCATGTACTTTCAGTTATTAAAAATTTTACGGACCTTTCTTTAGTGCATTTAGAAGATATAACAAAATATTATGCTGAGACCTTAAAATTGTGGCGGGAAAAATATAAAAACGAAATGAGCAATATAAAAAAAATGGGATATAGTGATGAGTTTTTGAGAATGTGGGATTACTATTTTATTTACTGTGAGGCTGGGTTTAGGGAAAGATTTATTGGTGATGTTCAGCTTGTTATGGCGAAGCCAAAAAACAAAAATATTCAAATAAACTATTAAGAAAAACTATGATAAAAAATTTAATTGATTTAGCAGAGCGAGGCATTTTACCAGACTTTTTAATTCGTAGCGGAATTAGAAGAATGCAAAAAGAAAGAATTTTATGGTCGAAGTCTAAGACTGTGTCGGAGGTTGAAAAGCATCATCAGAATTGGGTTGATGAGATGAAAAAAAGCTCAATTGCTTATGTTCCTGAGAAAGCAAATTCACAGCATTATGAAGTGCCTCCAGCTTTTTTTGAAAATGCTCTAGGGGCCCACCTAAAGTACAGTTCTGGTTATTGGCCAGAGGGTATTAGTACGCTTGATGATTCTGAGTTAGCGATGTTAGAGTTAAGCGCTGAACGTGCAGAAATTTCAAATGGGGATCAAATTCTTGAATTGGGTTGCGGCTGGGGTTCTTTGACTATGTATATGGCAAAAAAATATCCTGACAGCTCAATTACGGCTGTTAGCAATTCTAAAGATCAAAGAAAATTCATAGAGTATAAGTGTAAAGAGAGATCTATAAATAATGTAAAAGTAATTACAAAAGACATGAATGACTTCACAATTGAAGAAAAATTTGATAGAATTGTTTCAATTGAAATGTTTGAACACATGAGAAATTATGAGCAATTACTTGATAAGGTTGCTAGCTGGTTAAAACCTGGTGGAAAATTATTCATTCATATTTTTACTCATAAAACATTGGTATATCCTTTCACTGAAGACGGTGAGGGTGATTGGATGGGTAGAAACTTTTTCAGTGGCGGCATTATGCCATCGCATCAGCTTCTATTATATTTTCAAAACAAATTGAATATTGAAAAGAGCTGGCGTTTTAATGGGTACCATTATGAGCAGACATCACTTGCATGGCTTAAAAAAATGGATAGTAATAAAAAAGAAATTATGAGCATTTTTGAAAATACTTATGGATTAGAAGATGCTAAAATATGGTTTCAAAGGTGGAGAATTTTCTTTATGGCTTGTGAAGTTTTATTTGGTTATGATGGCGGCAGAGAATGGGGCGTTTCACATTACAGGTTTGTAAAATCTGGCAAATAGCTTGTATAATTAAACATGACGATTATAATATTATTTATTTTACATTGGTATTCTTCGCTCTTTTTTCAAACTGTGTTCTTGCATCGTTATGCTTCCCATCAAATGTTTACTATGTCAAAAACATGGGAGCGAATATTTTTTTTCTGTACGTTTTTAACCCAAGGCTCTTCTTTTCTTAATCCTCGAGCTTATGCAATACTTCATAGACTTCACCACAAATATAGTGACACAGAAAATGATCCACATTCCCCTATATTTTCAAAAAATATTATAAAACTTAATATTAATACCGTTAAGCACTATGAGTCCGTAAGACTCAATAAAAAAGACTATTCAAAATATGGCACTGACGTGCCGAGGTGGCCATCTTTAGAAAAGATATCTGACCACTGGATAACAAGATTATCTTTTGTAGTTATTTATAGTCTAATCTACTTAAAGTTCACCACCGCAAATTGGCAGTATGCTCTACTACCTATTCATTTTGTCATGGGGCCTCTTCATGGTTCTATCGTCAATTGGTGTGGGCATCGATACGGCTATACAAATGATAGAAGAACAAAAGATAATTCAAAAAATACCTTACCTATCGATTTTTTAATGATGGGTGAGCTTTTTCAAAATAATCACCACAGTAGTCCATCTAATATCAAATTTTCGCGACGATGGTTTGAGTTAGACCCCGGATACATTGTTGCGAAGATACTTTCGAAAATAAATATACTTAGAATAAAAAACGCTTAAAACGCTCAAAAGTGCTTGACATTTACCATTTAGGCTAAATAATATATGCCATGGCAAATAATGTACAAAGTATTGAAAAGAACATAATCGTAAAAGAGTATGGCACCCATGTTAAGATTATTATGGGTTCTACATATTGTATCATTTCATGTTCAATACACAAACTATCTGAATTTGTCAAAATCGTAGATAGTATGTGTTCAAAGGGATGGGATGCTACATCTGGAATTACATCAGATGATGGTATGGTGTTTCAATCAATGTCAAAAATGTCAATTAATAATAACCAATCAAACAGTAATTAAGGAGTTTCGTTATGACAATATTACAAGCTGTCGCTGCTGGTTTAGAAAACACAGAAAAGCGTAAAGAGCCTAAGAAAAAAGCAGATAGGTATTTTCTAGACGGTAAAGTTGCCGATAGAGAACTAAAAGCTTGCAACCTATGTAAAATCGTATGGCAAAAGCATGTTTTCAATGGAAAAACAACAATCAAGTATTATGATGAAGTTCCAAGATATGGAAAATCTCAGCAAATATGTCCAAGTTGTAGTCAATAATTGAATATTTTAATTGTAAATGGTTCTGGAGCCATTGGTTCTTCAATTATCAAGGGCTTGAGTGGTAAATCTGTAAATCTAATCATTACGTCTAGCACTGGTGATAATGTGCATGGTAATAAGACGATGCATTGGAAATATACAGGTAGTGATTCTGTGGATTCACTTTTTGAATCTATTAAGAGTGAACACATTCAACTTGATTCTGTTGTTAATTGTCTAGGGTCAATTTTCTTAAAACCTGCTCACTTAACGAGTGAAAAAGATTTTGATGAGATTCTGGATATAAATTTGAAATCCTCTTTTCTCATATTAAAAAATTCAATACCAATGATGAGAAAAAATGGTGGTAATCTTCTTTTTTTCTCATCGGCAGCATCAAGCATAGGAATGGCAAATCATGAGGCTATCTCTGCAGCCAAAGGAGGCATAGAAGCTATGGTAAGGTCAGCGGCTGCAACATACGCTAAGAATAATATTAAAGTAAATGCTATTGCTCCGGGTTTAGTTGATTCTAACTTATCGAAAAATATAGTTTCTAATGAAGTGGCATTAAATGTATCAAAGAGAATGCATAGTGTTGGGAGAATTGGGACGCCTGATGATATTTCCAAATTTGCTATTCCATTAATTGTCGATAATAGTAGTTGGGTAACTGGTTCAGTCATTAATATTGACGGAGGACTTTCAACTACTAAAATAGCGAGTTAACAAATGGATAGTATAGATCATATTGCACTGCAGACAGAATCAATAAATGATTCTGTGAAATGGTATAAAGAAATGTTTTCATGTGAAATTGAATATGAAGATGATTCTTGGGCATTGTTAAAATTTGAAAACACAAAGATTGCCTTAGTCGTTCCGAATCAACATCCACCACATATTGCGGTTAAAAGAGATAACTTAGAGAGTTTTGGCTCTCCAGTTAAGCATCGAGATGGTTCAGAATCAGTGTACGTTAAATCTCCAGATAACAATACATTCGAGCTAATTAGATATCCTAAATAAATGATGCATTACAGAGTAATATTTTTAATCTTTATTGCAAATTTAGTTCTAGCAGGTAGTCAAAACATGACGGAAAACATTTATAACATTAAATTAAAAAATGTTTATGGGGAAGAAACATCATTAAAAGTTTATCAGGGAAAAAAAATTCTAATTGTTAACGTGGCCTCAAATTGCGGATATACTAATCAATATAAAGGCCTTCAACAGTTACAAGATCAGTATGGAGATAAGCTACAAGTCATTGCTTTCCCTTGTAATGATTTCGGGTCTCAAGAACCTGGAACAGACAAACAAATCGTTCAATTCTGCGAATCGAATTACAATGTAAAATTTCCAATAATGAGCAAAATCAATATTAGAAGTAAACCTATCCATCCAATTTATGAATGGTTGTCAACCAGTGAGCTAAATGGGTGGAATGATTCCAAACCGAGATGGAACTTTTACAAGTATCTAATTGATGAAAATGGAAATTTAATTAAATCCTTTGGAAGCAGCACAAGCCCCCTTAGTCCTGAAATTATCCAAAGTTTATAGTAATTAATACTTAGAGTTATTGAATTTTGGATGCTACACTTATTTTTCCTCACCAGTTATTTTCGACTTCAAGTGCATTAAAAAGAAGTCGTAAGACTTTTATTATCAGAGATCCTTTATTTTTTAATGATAAAAAATATCCGGTTCGGTTTCATAAAAATAAAATTCTTCTTCATCTTCTTTCCACAGATCACTATAGAAGTGAGTTAATTAGTATGGGATATGATGTCCAATTAGTTACTGAAAAGGAATTAAATGGAGATGACTATTTTGATTCATTTTTTAAAAAAAACAATATCAGTGAAGTTCATTATTGTGACCCGGTTGATTACACAATTACTAAAAGACTAGACCAATCAATAAATACTTTATCCATTAAATCATATAAATATGATACGCCAGGTTTTATGCTAGAAGAATCAGATGTCTTTGATCATTTTACCAATAAGAAGTCACATTTTATGGCGGCTTTTTATAAAAAACAGCGTAAAAGATATAACATTCTAATGAATGATGATGGAACTCCTGTTGGTGGAAAGTGGAGTTTTGATCATGAGAACAGAAAGCGTTTCCCAAAAACAATGGAATCACCAAAAATTTCTCAGATTATTTATCAAAATGATAAGTTTGAGCAAGCTAAAGACTCGATTAGCGCATTATATAATGATAATTTTGGTACAATGGATAATTTTAATTATCCTGTTACAAGAAGCCAAGCATTGAATTCTTTTCATTCATTTCTAGAAGAACGATTAATAAATTTTGGAGCTTATGAAGATGCAATTGTTAAAAGTGAATCGACTCTATTTCATAGCATTATTACTCCTTATTTAAATATTGGGTTGATAACTCCAAATGAGATTATTCAACAAGTTTTAGATTTTTCATCCAATAATTCTGTGCCACTGAATTCTCTAGAAGGTTTTATTAGGCAAATAATTGGTTGGAGAGAGTTTATGCGAGGTATCTACGTTGCTGATGGTGTTAAGCAGCGGAATTCAAATTTTTGGAATTACAATAAAGCAATGCCGAAGTCATTTTATGACGGGACAACAGGCATAGAACCTCTAGATGACACTATTAAGAAATGTTTAAACAGTGGTTATGCTCATCACATTGAGAGGTTAATGATTTTAGGTAATATGATGCTATTAATAGGTATTAAGCCAAATTCTGTCTACAAATGGTTTATGGAAATGTTTATTGATTCTTATGATTGGGTTATGGTACCCAATGTATATGGGATGAGTCAATTTGCTGATGGTGGTTTATTAGCCACAAAACCATATATAAGTGGAAGCAATTACATTCTAAAAATGAGTGATTATAAAAAAGGCGATTGGTGTCCCATTTGGGATTCTCTTTATTGGGGGTTTGTTGATCGTAACAGGGAATTTTTTAGAAAGAATCCTCGCATGAGTATGATGGTCTCAATGTTTGATAAAAAAGATGATACTTCAAAAAAGAGACTATTCGAAACATCTAAAAATTTTATTGAAAATTTATTTTAATAACATTGTAAAAAGATAAAAGGGTATAACAATTACTCCAATTAAAATAAGTGAAATTACGGACCATTTAAAAAACGTTACAAAAAAGTATTTAATAGCAAAATAAATTTTACTTTTTATTTTCACTTATATTTTCTATATCCAGAAATAATATCGATTATAACTTTATCATAGTTTTTAATCGTCAAGTGCAGTTTGCCTTCAACTATTTTAGCTGTACCACTTAGGTCCATATCTTTGTAAGTCCAATTCTGATCTCTGTCTACTGCCCAATTAAAAGAATTGACACTATTATTAGACCAATTTTGTTCATTAGTCCATTCAATATTTCCAAGTAACTGTATGAAAGTAGGCTTGGTTGTCTCTCTAGCGTTTAAATACTCTGTCTGAAAATCAGTTTTGGCATATGGGTGTTTCTCAATAAATTCCGAACCATTAGTAGATTTGATGAATAACCTTGTATAATCCGTCCAGTCCTGAAACCAGATTAAAGCCGGTCCTATGCTAGATGAATCAGAATCCCACACATAGTGAGGAATGTTTTTGAGGTCAATATTTTCCTCTGAATAGCATAGTGAAGCTAGGCAGAGCGATATAATAATAATTTTATTTTTCATGTTACAAGTTAAGATGAGGTTGCGTAACTATTCAAATCTTTTGTAATAAAAAAAAGTTCAAAACGCTCAAAAAAAACTTTATTTTATGTACAGTTTGTTATTACACTATCATATGAAATACTTAAACTCTAAGGAAGTATCAGATATAATTGGTATTAACATTTCTACGCTCAAAAGATGGACTGACAATGGAACTATCAATTGTCATAAAACAGCGGGCGGTCACAGAAAGTTTACTATGCAAAATGTTAGAGATTATTACAATTCTAACAAAAAAGCATCGAAGAGTGATAATGTCTCTCTTGAAAATTTCGAGCACAAAAAGATTTTTGAGCTTATCAAGAAAGGTAATTTTTCAGAACTTAGTTACAAATTAGCTGATGCTAGCATAGAATCTGATGAGTCTACAGTAAAAACAATTATATCTGGTTCCTACATGAACAATATTGATGTTGAAACTTTATTTGATCAAATCGTTGATCCAGGAAGTATGATTGTGGAAAAAGCCTTGCATGAAGGTTATTTATCCCACACTGAAGCCTTTATTAGTAGAAAAATTATAACACGCGCGACAGAATCACTCAATGATAATAAACCTAATGGTTCATTCAACGGTAAATTCGCACTTTGTGTTAATTTTGAAGACAACTTGCCTGATTTAGGAGTAGTTATGTCGGAAGTTATTCTAAGACATAAAGGATATAATGTTTTCAATACCGGTTCGCATGCTGAGCTTGGAGACCTTGAAAAAGTTATTAAAAATAAAAAAATTGATCTTGTTGTTTTTTATTTATGCAATATGCAGTGTTGTATGTCTATTGTTGGTGATAATATCAATAAGACTGCGAAGCAGGTGACTTCTATTTTTGAAATATCTGAAAAAATGAAAGTTGATGTAATATTTGGTGGGCTAGGCATAGAGCTTTTACCAAATATTTCTGATACAATATCTAAAACTTTTATCACGTTCAAAGAGCTGAACAAGCTAGTTTAATCTGCTTCCTTAATTAATTTTGGGTGAAAATATGGGAAGATTGCGTCAAATTAGAACAGGACCATTCAATGGTAAGTGCGTTCTTTATTGGATGGTAAGAGATAAAAGAGTGCTCGATAATTGGGCCCTTTTAGAAGCTCAAAAAAAAGCAATTGAGAACAATGTTCCCTTAGTAGTTATTTTTAATTATCACAATTCATACCAAGATGCTAATGTAAGGCAATATAGTTTTTCATTTTATGGGCTTCAAGAAGTGGATAAAGATTTAAAAAAACTCAATATCCAATTCTTTTTATTAAGTGGGCCAGCCAATAAAACTATTTCTAAGTTTATTGAGGATTACAAAGTAGGTCTTTTAATTACAGATTTTAGTCCACTCAAAGTTTATACGAAAAGATTAAGAACTGTGGTTAATAAAACAACTATTCCCATTACCCAGGTCGATACACATAATATAATTCCAGTTTGGAATACATCTCCAAAAAAAGAATATGCAGCCTATACAATAAGGCCCAAAATAAAAAAATTACTGCCAACATATTTAACAGATATCCCTCAATTAAAAAGACATCCTTTGCAAAGTGACTTTTCAAG
>CALKMQ010000135.1 GCA_938092125.1 uncultured bacterium | reverse complement strand
TAATACAAGGATTTGATCTTTAGTTCTCACTTTATTCAAATTTTCAGCTATAGTTAAATGTAGGTTGTTTGTTCTATCTTCAAGAATATGCATACTCTCAACCATTGCAAAACTTGCTTTTGGGTTTTCTCTAAATAGTGCGAGCATTTCTATTGAAGACTTCAAGAAAGAAAAATCCACAGCGCTTGTTGTTTCAACCATTTTTGCAATAGCGTTCAAGGCCATTGGATGCTGAGTATTCGCTAACATTCTACCGGCTTCTATTCTGGATTTTATATGTTGATCATCATCATTATAAATTTGAATCATTTCTTCTAAAGCTTGAATATCTCCATCTTGATATGCACTCCTTAGTTTCTGAATATTGTTGAGAAAATTTGGATCGTCAGGGTCTATTATTGACTTTTTCCCAAAAAAACTTTTAACAGTAGCACAACTCTGAAAAAGTGTAAAACAACAAATTATTACTATTAAATGTCTAACCATCATTTTCCCATTGGTGCAGTGTCAATTCTTTACCATCGAATACTGCATACGATGGCTGGTATTGCCAGTCACCAAGAATCGCTAGTTTCCCTTTGCCTGCATCTATTAATTCATTCAGATGATAATGACCACAAACCATGTAGTCAAATCCTTTTTCAAAGTGACTAGAAGCATGTTTTTTAAGTTCTGTTCTTACCTTATTCTTGATTTCATTTGGTAACTCTGGGTGGTTTTCTGTTCGAGAGACTTTCCTGGCAATTTTATACGCAGTAGTTGGGTGCAAAGACCGAAAACACCAAATGAAAAATGGAGAACGAATTATTTTTTTTAAAATTCTATATCCATAATCCCAACTTAAGAGTCCATCTCCATGGGTAATATAAAAGTTTTTTCCTCTAATAGAAAAAGTTGTATCGTCAAAGTAAGTATGGTTCATTAATTTTTCTTTCATGAAATCTAAAACCCAATAATCATGGTTTCCGGCAATAAACCTTAAATCTACTCCAGCTTTTCGTAATTGAAATGCTTTATTATAGAAATCAAAATATGATTTAGGTATCATATCAGGGTATTCAAAATAAAAATCAAATAAATCACCAACAAAAAAAAGTGTGCCTCTTGTCGTTCTGACAAAATTTAAAAACCTATATAGGGATTGTCTTTTAGCATCTTCTTCCGAAGATTCATTTAACATTAAATGCACATCTGAAATAAAATAAATTGGTAATTCCATGATTTAAAAAATATCTTTATAAATTTAGTTTTAATAAGAGTGTTAAATTTAACAATAAAATTTACTTTTCAGGACATATTGACATTATCTTAAATTTTTTCTTAATGTATGAAACATTCTATTAATGTATTTCGTTAATTCTAAAATGACTTTATTAAAATATATAACAGTTACTACTTTATTAATTGGTTCACTTTTTGGACAATCTTTTGGTAAAAATAAGGTTCAATACAGAGATTTCGATTGGTCGTACATACAAACGCCTAATTTTGATATATATTTTTACGGCGATAATCAGGACTTAGCAGAGTTTACCTCAAAAGTTTCTGAAGAAGCCTACGATCAAATATCTACTCACCTTGCATGGGATTTGAAAAACCGTGTATCTATTCTAGTATATAATTCTCACAATGAATTTCAGCAGACTAATATTATTGGTCAGTATATGTCTGAAGGCATTGGTGGAGTAACCGAATTGTTTAAAAATAGGATAGTTTTTCCGTTTGATGGTGACCTCGAGCAGTTTAGACATGTTATTCATCATGAATTAGTTCATGCTATGTTGAATGATATGGTTTATGGAGGTACAGCTCAAAATATGATGGCGAGTAGAACTAGAGTTCGGATACCTCTATGGTCGAACGAAGGGTTGGCCGAATTTTTAAGTTCAAATTGGGATACAAAAGCAGATATGGTCCTGCGTGATATTGCCATCCATGAAAGAATGCCGACTGTAAATGAGTTAAGTTATTTTATGGCATACAAGGGCGGGCAGTCCCTGTGGCGTTTTATTGCTGGGAAGTACGGTAGAGAGAAAGTTGGAGAAATATTTCGTTCAATGAAGAAAACGCAAAGCGCTGAGAAGGGTTATCAATTAGCTTTAGGGATGAAATGGGATGAATTATCGGATCAATGGCACAAGTATTTGAAAAAAGAATATTGGCCAGATATAGCCGATAGAGATCCTCTTGAAGACATGTCAGAAAAAATTACTGATCATAAAAAAAATAGAAATTTTTACAATGTGTCTCCATCTCTTTCTCCTGATGGAAGTACTGTAGCCTTATTATCGGATAGGTCTGGTTATTTTGATGTTTACCTTTTAGATGCAGCCACAGGTAAGAAAAAAGCAACATTAGTTCAAGGGAGTCGTTCTGTTAATTTTGAAGAACTTAAGTGGTTGCAGCCTGGTATATCATGGTCCCCCGATGGAGAAAAAATAGTAATTGCAACTAAATCTGGTTCTTCTGATGCACTGCAAATAATAGATGTGGAATCAAAAAAAGTAAAAAAAATTGCGATTGCTATAGACGGCGTATTTTCTGCTGCATGGAGTCCCTCAGGAAACGATATTGCATTTGCGGGTAATCATAATGGCTCTAGTGATATCTATATTTACAATTTCGAAAAAGACAACTTTAAAAAAATTACAAATGATGTTTTTTCAGACTCATATCCATCTTGGAATCAAAATGGTGAGGAGATTGCTTTTGTTTCAGATCGAGGTATTTACATAGATGGTAAATACAGCGGGAGAATAGAAGATCACGATTATCGTCAAACTGATATTTATGTTGTTAACATAAATAGTGGCGAAATCAGTAGAGTTACGGACACTCCAGATAACGAGAGTTATCCTATTTGGGCAAATACTGAAAGAACACTTTTTTATACTTCTGACTACAATGGTGTTTATAATCTATATAAAAATTCATTCCTTAAAAATAGTAATACCGATTCTGATAATAATATTAGTGATCCAATAGCAATTACAAACGTTTTAACAGGTTTGCAACAGCCTACAATTTCTAAGGATGATAAATCAATAATTTTTGCTGGGTACTCTGGAGTTGGTTGGGACTTGTATGGTTTGAACAACCCATTAAGTATAAGCAGTAAAAAAATATCCCCTACACAATTCATTAAATCAAGAGATAAAGAAGATTTATCTGTAGCTGATATTCGTGATACAGATAAAATTGAAAGAATTGATTTAAATACAAGCTCTTCATATTCAAAGTGGGTATTTGCTAAGGGTTATGAGAATTATAACTATTCATTGGATGATAAGAGCCCTAAGAAAGAAATAGCTGTCAAAGACACTTTAGTCGATGGTGCTCATATTCCAAAATCATATAAAACAAGATTTACACTAGATATGGTTAGTGGAAACTTGCAAATAAGTAATGTTTTTGGTGCGACCGGTATGACTTACTTCGCTTTTAGTGATATATTGGGTAATCATCAAATACAATTTGGTACAGAGATGGTACTCACTCTTGAAGATAGTGATTATTTTTTATCATATGGTTATCTTAAGAATAAAACGGATTACTATTTTGTAGGATTTCAGAATGCTGACTTTTTTCAAGCTGGCTATTATTCACTTGGACGGTTAAGACATTATGGGCTGCAATCCTATATATCGCATCCATTTAGTCGTTTTCAAAGAATTGACTTTGGCCTTACATGGCATAATATTAGCTATGATATTCTAGATCGGGTAATCAATACATTTGGGCAAGAAGAATTAATAAAAAGGCCTGGGTCTTCGACTAATTTTTCTACAATTTTACCACGAGCCAGTTGGGTCATTGATAATTCTATTTTTGGATTTACTGGGCCAATAGATGGGTACAGACAAAATATTTCTGTTACAGCGAGTCCTGGATGGAAAACTGATTTCAAGTTTCAAACTATAAAAGTAGATGCACGAAAATACTGGCGCTTTGGACGTGATTATACTTTAGCTGTGAGAGGGTTTTTAGGAAGAAGCCAAGGTAAAAATGCTCAGAAATTTTTTCTAGGTGGAATACCATACCTGCTTACAGATTTTCAAAGTGGCACGACAAATGGAGACAGTGATGCTTCTGCATACAGGAGTGTTTTAACAGATACTTCAAATTCAAACTTAATAACTGACGTCTACTTTACAGAATATGCGTTTCCAATGAGAGGTGCTCGTTTTGCAGAAAGAGTTGGTACGTATGCTTCACTTTTTAATTTTGAGGTAAGGTTTCCATTTATTAACTATCTTGCTTTAGGATTTCCCCTAAAAGTTGTGTTTGGAAATATTAGAGGCCATGCATTTGTTGATGTTGGGGCAGCCTGGGATTCGTCTAAGGAGTTTTCTTCAAATAGTTGGCCAGAAAGATATGGTTCAAATGACACAGCAAAATTTTCTCCTTGGGTGGTTACATCTGGATTAGGCGTAAAGGTTAATTTAGGATATTTTTTATTGAGAGTTGAATCTGCTTGGGATAAGAACCCAAGCGGCTATTCAAAGCCACAATGGTATCTGTCCTTGGGCCCTGATTGGTAGAATATCTGCCTTGATTCCATCACCCATAGAAACCAACTTCTCCTACTTCTATGGCGAATAAAAAAAACAAAATAAATTTTTTATGCTCTGCTTGTGGCGATGACTTTGCCAAGTGGAATGGGCAATGCCCTAGCTGTAAAGAGTGGGGTACACTTTCCGAGTTTAAAGTCTTAGGCAATAAAAATATAAAAAGATCTAAGGTTGATTACCGGGATTATAAGGCTCTCAATGATATTTTAGAATCTGACCCTGGAGAAAGAATAACTACTAGCATGACAGAAGCCGACAGGGTGCTTGGGGGAGGCCTTTTGCCTGGGTCATTACTTCTATTAGGTGGAAGCCCTGGAGTAGGTAAGTCAACATTAGCATTACATATTTGTTCTGGTGTTAACAAACCAATTTTATATGTCTCTGCAGAAGAAAGTGAAGAGCAGGTTGCTATTAGAGCAAAGAGAATAAGCGTTAAGCCTGATAACCTTCATCTATCCAGTGAGAATGATTTAAATGGAATCCTTATGCACATAGATAGAATTTCACCAGCTATGGTCATCATAGATTCAATCCAAACTATTGTAAATTCAAATTTAGACTCTCTTCCAGGGTCCCCAAGCCAAATCAGAGATTGTGGACAAAAATTTTTAGAAGTCAGTAAACAAAATAATGTTATAATAATGATTATTGGGCATGTTACTAAGGAAGGGACTATTGCTGGGCCAAAAATGTTAGAACATATGGTAGATACTGTACTTTATCTAGAAGGGGACGATAGATACGAACACAGAATTTTAAGATCTGCAAAGAATCGATTTGGAGCTACGAATGAGGTAGGCATTTTTCATATGAATGAAGATGGTCTTAATGAGGTTTCAAACCCATCTGAAATGTTTTTGTCAGAAAGGAGTAAAAACATACCAGGAACTTGTATTTATCCGTCTTTAGAAGGCACTAGACCTATATTAATTGAAGTTCAAGCATTGGTTTCCACGGCTAATTTTGGGACACCTCAAAGAAATGTAAATGGTTTTGATTTAAGAAGACTATCCATGCTCTTAGCAGTTTTAGAAAAAAGAATGGAGCTAGTTATGGGTGTCAAAGACGTTTTTATCAATTTAGTTGGAGGCCTAAAAGTAGATGACCCAGCAGCTGACTTGTCAATTTTATGTGCAATAGCTTCAAGTTTTATGGATAAATCAATTGATGAAACAATCGTTTTCGTTGGAGAAATTGGTTTAGCAGGCGAAATTAGGTCAATCAGTCGGTTAGGGCATAGATTAGCTGAAGTTTCAGCTCTAGGTTTTAGTGGTGCCGTAGTTCCATCGGCGAGTATGAATGGGAAATTAGAAAAACATAATCTAAAGATTTATCCGGTTGACACGGTTAGGCAAGCTTTCGACATATTATTTTGAAATATTCAATAACCCATTTTGACAAAAAAACATCCGCTAGAACAGGTGTAATCACAACAGATCATGGCAATATTCAGACCCCTGTGTTTATGCCAGTTGGAACCCTTGGAGCTGTTAAAACATTTTCTCCTCATGAATTAGAAGGTTTAGGCGCAGACATCATCCTTGGAAATACGTACCATCTTTATTTAAGACCGGGGACTGATATTATTCACGAAGCAGGCGGTCTTCATACATTTTCAAACTGGACAAAACCGATGTTAACGGATAGTGGTGGATTCCAAGTTTTTTCATTAGCCAACTTAAACAAAATAACAGATGAGGGTGTTGAGTTTCAGTCCCACTTAGATGGTAGTTCTCATAATTTGACACCAGAAAAATCTATGGAAATTCAGCGTTTTTTAGGTTCAGATATAATTATGGCCTTTGATCATTGTCCTCCAGGGAAAGCAGATAAGAAAGAAGTAATCAAAGCTGTAAAAAGAACGAGCGATTGGTTTAAGAGGTGTAAAATATATTTGAGAAATAATGCTAGCTTATACAGTCACGATCAAACTCTATTTCCCATAATTCAAGGCGGAGTGGATGAGGAAATGAGAAGAATAAGTATTGAAGGGTTAGTCGAACAAGCAGATTCGGGTATCGCAATTGGAGGGCTAGCTGTAGGAGAGGAAAAAAACGCGATGTTTGACACAATTGACTTTTGTGATTCGTTGCTTCCTAAAGATAGGCCTCGGTATTTAATGGGTGTTGGAAAACCTACAGACATTGTAAGAGCGATCAGGTTAGGTGTGGATATGTTTGATTGCGTAATGCCGACAAGGAATGGCCGCAATGGTCAAATATTTACATCTGATGGAACAGTCAACATAACAAATGGAAAATATAAAAATGACCATTCGGCAATTGATGAAAATAGTACACATGCCTACGGACGCATGTTTACAAAGTCATATGTAAGGCACCTTTTTAATGTTAAGGAGATATTAGGATTACGCATTGCCTCGACCTTAAACATCTCTTACTATATTTCATTAACAAAAAAAATACAAGAAACTATTCAATTGGGTGAATTTGATGCTTGGTCTAATAGTTGGCTTAATGACATGAAATTAAAAAAAGGCATGTAATGGCCAAAATGGAAACTCGAGTCATAGATGCTTACGTCTATAGAAAAACCCCTAAAGGGATAAAGTATTTAATTTTAAAACGCGCAAAAACAAAAATTTATGAGCACTTTTGGCAAGGAGTAGCCGGTAAAATTGAAAAAGGCGAAGAAGCCTGGGAAACAGCAATCAGAGAGCTCAAAGAAGAAACAAATTTAAATCCTGTTACCATGTTCATAGCTGATCATTTAAGTAGCTTTTATGAAAAGCATAGAGATCGAATTAATTTTGTTCCTGTTTTTGGCATTGAAGTTGACTCGGATGATGTATCGTTATCAAGCGAACATTGCGAGTTTAAATGGGTCGAATTTGAAATAGCTTTATCTCATTTAGTCTGGAATGGACAAAAAAAAGGGATTAATGTAATTAATGACATGATTATATCTAATGATGACAGAATGAAGTGGTCAGGAATTAATCTTTCCGATAAAGTGCTTTGATAAATATTGTAAATATTTCTAGAAGGCTAAAATATTTATTTGGTATTACAATTTTATCTTGGTCTTTATTTATAGTTCTACGTTTTTCTTTTTTCTTTGTTTTTTATGAGCCTTCCAGTTTAATAGACATTTTAAAAAGCTTTTGGATTGGTACTAGGTTTGATTTGAGGCTATCTATCCTTTTGTCATTACCCTGTTTGATTATTACTATTGCTCCTATAGTAAAATATTGGAGGTTTTCTTATACAGTTTTTGCTGCAAATTGGACTTACTCATTAGTATTAACATCAGCAATTTTTTTTTACATTTTTGATTTTGCGACCTATGGTTATACTCAGCAAAGAATTGATATAACCGTTTTTACGTTATTAGAAAATTTTACTATATCATTAGGGATGATATGGGAATCCTATCCGGTCATACGGTTGTTATTACTCGTACTAATAATATGTGCACTTTTTATTAAAATTCACAACTGGTTAATAGGTGTAACATTAAAAAAGAAGAAAGGTTTTCAAACTAAATATCAGAAAGCCTTTCAACTTATATTTTGTTTTTTCATATATATATTTGGTTTTTGGGGCACGCTTTCTCAATATATGTTATTGTGGAGCGATGCGTTTTTTAGCAGGAGTGCTTTCATTTCCGCCTTAGCGTTAAATCCTATTTTATATTTTTATGATACAACAACTTTTCAAGAAGCTGATTTTGAAATAGATAAAGTAGAGGAATCATATCCTATTATTTCAAATTATTTAGGAACGAATAACCCAGATATAAATAATTTAAACTATGTTAGGGAGATTGAACCAAGTATAAAAATGAGCAATCATCCTAATGTTGTGATAATATTTATGGAATCAGTTGGTTTAAATAGGTTGGGTATTGCTGGGAATCCGTTAAATGCGACTCCTTTTCTTGATAGTCTTTCGTCCAATGGGTTATATTTTTCAAAATTTTATATACCATGGGTTAGTACCTCTAGATCTGTTTTTACGATGCTTACGGGAATTCCAGATGTTGCGAGAAGAACGTCATCAAGGAATCCTATTATTAGAGATCAATATAGTATTATTTCAGAATTTGAAGATTATGATAAATATTATATGATAGGCGGAAGTGCGAGCTGGGCTAATATTAGAAGCTTAGTATCTTATAACATAAAAGAAATGAAGCTAATCGAAATGGATGATATAAATCGACCGCGAGTGGACGTTTGGGGAGTATCTGATTTAGATTTGTTCAAAGAAGCGGACAATATACTCAAAAATAAAAAAGATTCATCCAAACCAAGTTTTATAATCATTCAAACAGCCGGTAATCATCGGCCCTATACAATACCAGATGACAATGATGGTTTTATCACAAAAAGTATAAAGAAAAAAAGTCTTACCAAAGCCGGATTTAAATCCATCGAGCAGTTTAATGCAATGAGACTTTTAGATCATTCAATAGGCAAGTTTTTTGATTTAGCAGAAGAGTCGTCCTATTATGAAAATACTATATTTGTCTTATTTGGGGACCACGGCACAGCTGACCCTCAAGCAAAGCATATGGGTCTTGAAGATTATGAACTTAAATTAAGATCATATAATGTTCCATTAATAATTTTTTCCCCAAAGATAATTCAAAATCCACAAATAATTAACCGTGCATCGGGGTTATCTGATTTGATACCTACAATCGCAGGACTCTGTAAAATACCATATATGAATAAGACGATTGGAAGAGATCTTTTAATATCTGATAATAATCTTGCATTCTTAGTAAATAAAAAAATGAACCCAACTAGTTATGGAGTGATAGATGACCAATTTTATTTAAGAGTCTTTCGTGATGGATCTGGATATGAACTGCATAATATTTTAGATAAAGATCCTATAAAAAACGTTAGAAGCATTTTTTCTAATGAGGCAGACTCATTAAAGAAAATAGCTGATGCCATTTATCACACCTCAAAGTATATGTTATATCACAATAACAATTAATTTTATATATTCTATTATATATGAAGTTTATAAATAATCAATTAAGGCAGGTTTAAATGTTATCTATTGGATCCAGCGCTCCTGAATTTCAATTAAATGACCAGGATGGTAATACAGTAAATATAAAAGATTTTGAAGGTCAAAAAGTTTTACTTTGGTTCTACCCAAAAGCAAGTACACCTGGCTGAACTATTCAAGGTCAAGGGCTCCGGGATGAGTTCAAGAGTTTTGAAAAACATAATACAGTAGTGCTTGGAATGAGTGCTGATTCAATAAAAGCTCAAAAGAATTTTTGTAGTAAACAAGAGTTTCCATTTCAATTATTATCTGATCCTGATAAAGAAGCAATAAAATCATACGAAGCAATAGGGTTAAAAAAAATGTATGGTAGAGAATATGAAGGAATTCTTAGAATAGCTTATTTGATTGATGAAAATAGTAAAATAGAAAAAGTTTATGAAAAAGTTAGCCCTAAAACTCATGCTGCTGAGGTTTTAAAAGACTTAGTTTGATGACTATAGATTATTGATAATTAGATAGTTATCTTTGAATGACATTAGTTCTTTTTCTAAATAACCACTCATTAGAGAGTGGCCTTTAATCCAAAGCTCATTTTCTTTGACTACAAAATCTGTAAGATGAATTGGATTATTTTTAACTGCTAACACAGCGCTATTCTCTTTACAAAGTGCGATGTCGTTTGCTTTAAAATCTTCAATGTTTCCCAAATCTTTACGTAATCGGTAGCCTCGTTTTTGACTTATATCATCATAAGTAAATGTGTACTGAGGGTCTTTTTTTGTAAATGGGCACATAGTATAAATAGGTAAAATTGCACAAATAACGACCCAAAAAGTCGAGTTCGCTTTTAAGTCACAATAAAAATTCATGCCGGATTTTAGGTCCAACGCTTTTTGTATACTATTTGCATTAACAAGCAAGCTGTAGTGTGATAAAAAAATACTTTTATCCACTGTTATCATAATGATGGCGGTTTCATCTAACAAAGCTTTGTATTTCGGAATAAAAACTGAGGGGTATGACTTTAAATTTTTTTGAAAATCAATTTCAAAATTTATTCTTTTCGCGTTTAACTTTTTATTTATTTTAACATTACTGTTTTCAAGAAATACACCTTTTGCTCCCATGTGCCAAAGACCATAAAGTAACAATAATGACTGCAAAGATGAATTTTCTTCAATTACAACATTGTCTTTTGGATTAATACCTTGCTCGGTTAGCCAATTAGCCATTTTTTGAATGAGTTCGTAAAATTCAATATTTTTAAGATTATAATCACTAAAAATACTTTTATCTCCATATTTAATTATTTGACCCTCGATAATTGCTTGAGTGCCGGGGTAAGGGATCATGTATTCTATGGGCTCTATATTACCAATCGTTTGCGCACTGTATAACTGAGTTTGTGGATTCATGTTATTGAGGAGAGATTATAAAAATAAATACCGTAATTAAGATTACTTTTTAGGTTTAATTTTTCTAGTTATTTGAAAATTATCAGTAGGTCGTGTATACCAGTCACCTGCTAATCTCCCAATAGGTTCTAATTTTTCAATATCGATTTTATTATTGGATATTATACTATCTTCTATATGGAACAATACAATGCTACCAATGACAATAAATCCACTACCTGCACTCCCATCCCCTATCTCAACGATTTGATTTAGATTACATTCAAGACTTATTTTTGCTTCTTTCAGTATCGGGGGAATAATTTTTTTTGATTTTGAGGTACCTAAACCAGAAATCTCAAATTCATTAACATTGCTATCATAATCTGTTGAGCATTCAACCATTTGCTCAGCAAATGACTCAGAAACTATATTGACCGTAAACTCTTTTGTGTCTCTTATATTGACTAAAGTATCTTTTTCTTTTCCATCCCACCCTCTTCGAGCAGGTGCAAACATGACGGTTGGTGGATTAGAACAAACACCGTTAAAGTATGAGAAAGGTGCAATGTTATCAACTTTTTTTAAACTAGTTGTACCTACAAACGCAATTGGTCTTGGGACAATTGATCCAATCATCAGCTTATGTGTTTCCTGAAATGTTATCTTATCTGGGTCATAAATCATAAGTTAAGAATTCCAAGAATATATATATTTTTCATCTTCTATTTTTTGCGAATCAGTTGTCAAGGTTACTGGTTTAAAAGTATCTATCATAACAGCAAACTCTTTAGTCTCTTTTGCTCCAATAGATTCTTCGATTTTCCCTGGCTGTGGTCCGTGTGTTAAGCCCATAGGATGATAAGTTATCGATTCTGGTTCGACACCTTTTCTACTCATGAACTCTCCCTCAACATAATATATAATCTCTTCGGAGTCTACATTGCTATGAGCGTAAGGAGCGGGTATTGCATTTTTATGGTAATCATATATTCTAGGTACAAAAGAACAAACAACGAAGCCCTTAGATTGAAACGTTTGATGAACAGGAGGAGGTTGATGAACTTTTCCGGTAATTGGCATGAAGTCTTTAATGTTTAGTTTCCAAGGATAATAATATCCATCCCAGCCAATTATATCAAAAGGGTGATGTTGATATTCATAAGATTGAAAACATTCTCCGTACTTAACATCAATTAAAGTATTTTTTTCTAAGGACGGTTCGTCATGTTGAGGTGTTATAATATCTCGCTCTGTAAATGGTGAATGCTCTAATAGTTGACCGAATTTATTTCTGTAGCGTTCAGGTGTTTCAATTGGCTCTTTTGATTCAATGACTAATATTTTTAATGGAGAATTAATTTTCATTTTCCATATTACGCCTCTTGGAATAACTACATAATCTCCATATACTATATCAAAACTCCCAAAATTTGTTTGTAAAGTCCCCTCGCCAGAACTAATAAACAATAATTCGTCAGCATAAGCATTTTTATAAAGAGTGTCCATTGATCTATCTACATGACATTTGGAAATTACTAAATCAGTATTCATGAATAGTGTTTTTCGAGCAGATATAGCATTTCCTTCACTTTGTATATTTGATGTTTTTAAATGATAATGTTTATTTATTTTTTCAATTACATGGATTTCGTTTTTGGTTTTAGAACCTAAGTTTTTTACTGCAGTTGGTGGATTTATATGATATACATTTGAGTACATGTGGCTAAAACCATTTCTGCTAATTAGCTCTTCCCAAAAAAGATTTTTATTGCCATCTCTGAATTCAGTGTGTTTTTTTTGTGGTATTTCTCCGCGTTTTTGATAAAAAGGCATAATTAGTTATATAATTTTATTTTCTAAAATTCCTAGTTTTTCAATTTCCAATGTAACTGTGTCACCTTTTTTTATCCATCCACCTGTATTTTCAGGTCGTAATTCTAGGATACATCCAGTACCAACCGTTCCAGAACCGATGTATTCTCCAGGAATGACTTTTGTGTTCATACTTGCACGTTCAATCATATCACCAAAAGAGTGATAAAGATCATTTGTATTCCCATCTGAAATGAGTTTGCCATTTACATGACAGGTCATTCTTAAATGCAGTTTTCCTTTTCTATCCCAATCATTTTCAATTTCATCTGGAGTAACCATATAAGGACCAAAACTTGAAGCAAAGTCCTTACCTTTGGCTGGGCCAAGACTCATAGGCATTTCTTCTCTTTGGAGGTTTCTAGAAGACCAGTCATTTAAAATTGTATAACCAGCGATGACACTTTTTGCATTTTCTGCTTTAATATTAGAACCACCATTTCCAATAACAATTGCAAATTCTAATTCATAATCAAGTTCAGTCGTTTCAAGTGGGTATGGAATGTCTTGATTATGTCCAAAACAACAGTTTGGGTTTGAAAAATAAAATATAGCTAATTTATACCAATCTGGGTTCATTTCTAACCCTCTGAGTCTTCTTGCAGCACGAACATGTTGTTCAAATGCATAAAAGTCTCTAAAAGCAGGTGGATTGGGAACTGGTGGTAGAATAATTGCCTCGGATTCTTTGAGAGAGAATTCATTGTGGTCTAGTTGCTTTACTTTGGCCTCTAATTCTTTGAGTAATAAAAAATTCTTATCCCATTCATGAAGCGTACTTTTTAACGATCGTGGTATAGATAAAAATTTTTCATCTTTGAGTTTTTCATTGATGAACTTAGAAGAATTATAAATGTTAATTATACTGTCACCCATTTTAAATCCAAAAAGACATTCTGAGTTTAATTGTTCTTTATAAGTTAATAATTTCATTAGATTAAAGATTTCCTCGTTGGCTTTGTTCTCTTTCAATTGACTCAAATAATGCTTTAAAGTTTCCTTTCCCAAAACTGTTAGAACCTTTTCTTTGAATTATTTCATAAAATAAGGTTGGGCGATCTTGTATTGGTTTCGTAAATATTTGTAGCATATATCCTTTTTCATCGATGTCTACTAAAATCCCTAATCTAGCTATTTCATCCAGGTCTTCTTGGATATCATCTATTCTGTTTGATAAGTCTTTATAATAAGATTTAGGTGTAGGGAGAAATTGAACTCCATTTGATTTTAATTTTTTTACAGTACTAATTATATCTTTTGTGGACATTGCGATATGCTGAACTCCTGGGCCATTGTAAAAGTCGATGTACTCTTGGATTTGGGACTTTTTCAAACCATTTGCAGGTTCATTAATGGGCATTTTTACCTTTTCATTTTCATTTGACATTACAATAGACCTAAGTGAACTATATTTTGTAGAAACGTCTTTATCATCAACAGACCAAAATCGATGCCAACCAAAAATTTTTTCATAAAATCTACAAACCTTTTTCATATCACCACCCGGTTGGTTTCCAACGATATGATCAATGTGAATAATACCAGTAGAAATATCAGTGCTTGGTGTTTGAATGTTTTCATAACCGGGTAAAAATGTGCCTTGATAT
>CALKMQ010000134.1 GCA_938092125.1 uncultured bacterium | reverse complement strand
GAGCAGATGTCGAAACTTGGTGGGCATTTTTTAAACCAAGTGCTGGTGAAAGTCCTATCATGAATGCCCCTGAAGATGGTTGGGTAGAATATAGAATTCCGCTTGTTGATAATGGAAGAAGCGATGATGTCGGTGGCTATAAGGATGGATTTGCAAATCCTGGTGTTGGTTGGGGTGTATCCATTCCAGGTAATGATGCGCTAGACCTCGATCAAATTGGTGGTATAGCTATTGAGGTTGTTTACGGCGGAAGTTTTCTTGTAACCGAAGGGCAATACTTGATTGATGATGTACAAGCTATATATTCCCAAGATATTCCAGGTTGTATGACCCAAACAGCTTGTAATTACAATCCTGAAGCAACAATTGACGATGGCAGTTGCTATGATTGTATAGATGTAACTCTTAATGTCGATATGTCAGAAGAAACTGTTCATCCTGAAGGAGTTTATCTAGCTGGTGGAGGTTTTGGACAAGACGGCTATCTTATGGCAGACACTGATGGTGATGGTATTTGGTCTGTTACATTGGAAATTCCTGAAACCTCGGTAGGTGATACGATGGCGTATAAATTCAGAAATCAGCCTTCTTTTGGTACATGGGATGGTTTTGAAGATGGGGGATCTTTAGGGCTTGAAGGCTGTGCTATTGGACAATACAACGATCGGTTTTTTAAAGTTCCAATGGCTGATAGCACTTTAGCTGCAGTTTGTTATGCATCTTGTTTCAGTTGTGATTATACCCCTAGTACTGTTGATATCACATTCGCAGTAAACATGGCTAACGTAGAGACAAACCCAGCAGGTGTCTATCTTGCAGGTGGAAATTTTGGTGGAAACCCTGGTAGTCTAATGTCTGACAGCGACAATGATGATGTATGGACAATTACATTGCAGGCTACACCAGGTCAGGATATAACATACAAGTTTGTTAATGGACCAATAAATGCAGATTGGCAAGGTGCATGGGAAGAAGTCCCAGCAGAATGTGCTGTTGGTGATGGCGCTGATAGGGGTTATACTGTGCCAACTGCAGCCGCTTCTGTTGATACTGTTTGTTACAGCAGTTGTTCAAACTGTATTGAAAACTATGCATTAGATGTCACATTCAACGTCGATATGAACGGTGTTACTGGCTTTACCGCCGGCACGGATGTTCCTTACGTATTTGGTTCTTACAATGACTGGACTGGTCAGCAAGATCTTTTATCTGACGCTGATAATGATGGTATTTATACTAGAACTGTTTCTGGATTTATGTTTAACGATTCAGTAACTGTCTTATTCGGGTATGGTAATAATTATGAATTACTTCCTGCTAATTGTGGTATAAACGATTCTGTTTTAGGGTTTAATGTTAGACCGCTACCTTTAAGAGATGCACAAGGAGCACTCATTCTAGTATTAGATGCAGTTCCTTATGGTAATTGTCCAGTTGACCTTACTAGACCGTTTGATGACGCTCCTGAACCAACACTTGCATCAGCAGATGTAATTTCAGTATATAGCGATTCATACACTAGCGTGAGCACTGAACTCAACCCGGGCTGGAGCCAAGCGGGTACAGTGAATGCTGGGTTTGATCCTACCGGATTGGGCGCTAACTACGTTTTACACTATTCAAACATGGATTATCAAGGAACATTATTACAGCCTGGTACAGATGCTTCTGGTATGAATTCTCTTCATATAGACATATGGGTTCCTATTGGGCAGGATGAAATGATCAAGGTTACACCAATCAATGATGGTGCTAATGGAACTGGAGAAAATGAAATGCTTGTTGAAGTTCCTGTAACTCCTGGAGCTTGGAACAGTGTAAATCTTCCAAAGTCTGCTTTTACTGGAATGACTTGGGACTATTTACATCAGTTCAAGTTTGAGAGATTTAATGCTGATGGCACTGCAGGGGGAGATAATGTGGAAATATATTTAGATAATATTTATTTCTGGAATAATCCTACAATATTATCAAACGAAGACGAATCATTCAGTATAATTCCTGAGGTGTTCTCAAGTAAGGCTTATCCGAACCCATTTAATCCATATGTAAATATTTCATATGAATTGCCTAATTCAGAAAATGTTACAGTTAACATTGTAAATCTATTGGGTCAAAATGTAAAGACTCTTGTTAATTCTATACATTCACCAGGTTCTTATACATACACTTGGAATGGAAAAGATGAAAAAGGGTTGGATGTTAATTCTGGCATGTACTTTGCAATTATAAACTATGAATCCGGAAGGAGCATTCTTAAGATTACTTATTTAAAATAAGTTTACGCTTTATAAAAAAAGGGGAAGTTCAAGCTTCCCCTTTTTCATTTAAAACTATCTCTATTTTTCATTTAAAATAAATTATGTTTAAAACCACAATAAAAACGATTTCATCTGTCGTTATAATTATGTCGGTATCGTTTTCCCAAACATCAGGAAAAATATCTGGCAAAATAATTGATGCTTCAAATGACCAGCCACTTGTTGGTGCGAATGTGATTATCGCTCAAACTCAAGCAGGGATTAGTGCAGATGAAGATGGTTATTTTAATTTAATTAATGTGTCGCCCGGGAAATATTCTGTAAAAGCGATGATGATCGGCTATGAAACTGTGAACATTGAAGATGTTATTGTATCGGTAAATAGAACGACATCTCTCGATATCAAAATGAAACAAAGTATTGTTGAGGGGCAAGAAGTTGTCATTTATGCTAGTAAGCTTAGTAGAAAAAAAGATCAGACAAGTACGGTCAAAAACATATCATCTGAAGAGATGGAAATTTTACCTGTTGAGGATCTAGGTGCTGTTGTAAACATGCAAGCTGGTGTTGTGGCTGGTCACTTCCGCGGTGGGAGAAGTGATGAAGTTAGTTATATGATCGATGGAGTTCCTGTAAATGATTCTTATGGTGGAGTTGTTGCTGTATCTTCTTTAGAGGTAGAAGCAGTAAAAGATCTTGAGGTAATTACTGGTACGTTTAATGCAGAATATGGTAATGCTATGAGCGGTGTGGTAAATGCAGTTACTAAAGATGGAAGTAACGCTTATGCCGGCAGTGTTAAGTCGGCTTATTCAACATATTTTACTGAAAACTCAAGAAACGGAGAAGAGGTTTTCATTGGTTTAGAGCCTTTTGGAATTAACTCAAATAATGATTTGAAATTTAACTTAAGTGGACCTGTAATTAAGGACAAACTATATTTTTTTACTAATTATAGAACCCAAAATATTAATGGGCATCTAAATGGTATTAGAAGATTTGAGGTTTGGAATCTGAGTAATTTTTATGATCAGGATTCTACGCAATGGGTTAGTGAAAATACTGGTGACAGTTCATATGTGCCTATGGGGACAGGTGAACATTCATCTTTTATGGGGAAGCTTTCTTATAATCTAGGTAGCATTAAGCTGGCATTAATGGTTAATCAAAATAATTCCATATCCCAAGGATATAGTCATGTTTACAAATATAATCCGGATGGCCGTGGATATGGTGATGCAAAGACGACCTTAACAATGTTGCAGTTAAATCATTTTATAAATAATAAGATGTTTTATGACTTAAAGTTTTCTCGAACGCACAACGATTATGGCTCATACTTATATGAAGATTATGATAGTTTTAAGATCATTTCTGAGGATGATATATATAGAGGTGAATATTTGTTTGTCGGAGATACATTGTATAATTATATAAATGATAAATACATGACGGCTTACGGTACAGGCTTTTTTACAGGTGGGCAGGATAAAGAGCACCTAAAGCGGACATTAATCACAAACAATTTAAAGTTTGATTTTACAATTCAGGCAAATAGCGCACATAGTATTAAAACAGGATTTTCCTTTATTAATCATGACTTAAATAACACTAGCCAAACTATTAGAAATGCTTATGCTGGCACCGCTCTTGAAGGTGATTTCTATAAACCTGTTGTTCTACCAGATAGTACTGTTTATTCAGACATATACAATGTTAAACCAAAAGAGAGTTCGTTCTATATTCAAGATAAATATGAAAGAGACGAAATGGTTATTAATTTTGGCTTGAGGTATGATTCTTTTGATGCAAACACGACCTACCCTAGTCAGAGGCGCAACCCTATAAATGCCTCTACTTACTATTTACAAAACTCTAGCGGTAATGATTCTCTTGACAGCCAAGGAAATTTAATTATTGATCAGTCAAGAATGAGCTCTCAAGTTCGTTCAAAAATTGCCTCTCAAGTTTCACCAAGGCTTGGTTTTGCTTATCAATTAGGTGGTCTTGCTGTTTTACATTTTAGCTATGGTCATTTTCTTCAAATGCCGCCCATGTATTCTATTTTCTCAAACCATTCCTCAATTATTGGGCCTAGTGATTATTCTACAACAGTGGGAAATGCAAATTTAGCTTCTGATAGTTTGGGGCTAAATGCACAGAAAACTGTTAGCTATGAAATAGGTCTTTGGCAAGAGCTTGGGAAAAACACAAGTTTAGAAATCAATTTATATTATAGAGACATATATGATTTATTGAGTCTGGCTGTTGTAAGCACTTATAATCAAGTTGAATATGGTATTTTTACCAACAAAGATTATGGAAATGTAAGAGGCTTAGAACTAAAGCTTGACTATAGTTTTGACAATTTATTTTTACAAACAAATTATACATATCAGTTTACCAGAGGGAATGCAGATAACCCTGCCCAAACTTTTAACAGGCAGGGGTCGAGCATTGATGAGGTTATTAGATTGATCCCAATGAGTTGGGACCAGCGCCATACCTTCAATTTATCAATTGGTTATAACACCGATAAGTTTGGTATTACCGCAACAGGGTATTATAATTCTGGAACACCTTACACATTTACTCCTCAAGGAGAAAGTAATCTTGCTTTGTTAAACTTATACCCGAATAATGATTACAAGCCATCAAACTATCATGCTGACCTGTCTGGGTATGTTAATCTTCCTAAAGTTTTTGGATTATCTCCTAAAATAGATTTTATCGTTTACAACTTGCTTGATAGGTATAATGAGTATGGAGTCAGTTCTGAAACAGGGCGGGCTTATACTTCGGTGGTAAATGAAACGGAGTTGTTGAGTCACAGGAGCAATTTTAATACATATGATGATAGGTACAAAGATCCATCTATGTTTCAGGCCCCAAGGCAAATAAAAGTAGGGTTAACAATACCTTTTTAACATGCTAAGCATACTAATTAGAATTATAATTTTAATTTCTTTGGTTTTTTCCCAGGGTGTCGATTATGCAGGACCAGATGACCCCGCTGGTGATATTGAAGCAGAGCGTGAGGGTTATATGAATGGTAACAGAGTTTATCTCTATTACAGAAATACAACAGAATTATCAGATTGGCCAAAACCAAATGTCTCAAAATGGCCTAATAATCCTGAGGGGACTAAAATGTTAGATGGTATTGGATTATTGGTTGGTGCTAGAGTATATATTGAAGATGATTTGGACCCTAGCTCAGTAGATACAATTCCTATTACTGATTTAACCCAATTAGCAGATAAAGATCACCATATATTGCATTATTTGCAAACAAGTTACAGGGAAGAGATGGATACGGACCCTTCTGGTCAGATTGAATGGGGATTTTATCCTATTTTTGGATATTTTAATCCAAATAATGAGTATCCTGCTCTAAGTAGATTGCCTGATTCGTGGCCATCGAGTGGGTGGCCATCATCGGGGGGCCCAATTTGGCCAGGTGAATGGAATGGAAGATTTGGTCGTGGTGTTACCTATGCAGATCTTGAAACATATTTTGTCGTAAATGATGCCCACGATCTAGAGTATTTAGGTGAAGAGGATATGGTTAAGTATTACCCTAGATATAGCTCAAAACTAATAGATGAAACATCTTCCATTCAAAGCGGTGAGCCTTGGGGCGGACTTGGTTTGAGAGTTGAAACCAGAGGTTTTCAATGGAATAACCCACAGGCTAGAGATGCAATTTTTTGGGAATATAATATATCCAATACTTCTGAATATGATTTGCCTGAAGTATGTTTTGGTTATTGGGTTGATAATGCTATTGGCGGTGATGGAGCAGATGATGAATTAGGGTTTTTTAATGACCTCTTGGATATTTCATATTCTTGGGATGAAAATGGAATAGGTATCGCAGGTTTGTTGCCAGGCGTAATGGGTTTTGCATATTTAGAGAGTCCAGGCATCGGATATGATGGATTAGATAATGATGATGATGGACTGGTTGATGAGAAAAGAGATAATGAAGCAGGTCAGATTGTTGGGCCAACGGATGGGATTGCTGATTTAGCTAAGTTTTTAGACTTTTATAAATTAACGGCTGCCGATTTAAAGCCTCACTATGAAGGAGATGAAGATCAAGATTGGAGGAATGGAGACGATATAAATGGTGATGGTATTTATCAAGCAAATGAAAACCCAGGAGATGATGTTGGATTAGATGGTGTGGGCCCACTAGAACTAAATTATAATGGTCCTGATGAAGGGGAGGGGAATGGCAAGCCAGATTATGTTGAATCTATTGGTTGTGAACCAAACTTTGCAGCCACAGATGTTTCTGAATCTGATATGGTTGGACTCACATCTTTTCAGTTATTTCCTATTTTTGATCAGCACCCTGCTCCTCCAGGTAGTCCTTGGTTTAGAAATGACGATGTAATGTGGGATTTAGTTTCTGCAGACTCTCTTACAGAGTATTATGGAACAGTAGCGAATTTGGTTGAATTGTTTGCCTCTGGTCCTTTCCCACTTTTCAGAGGGAAAACAGAAAGAATCTCAATGGCAGAAATTCATTCTTACGATCCTCTTGAAGGGTTGAATTCTTCGGATCACATAGCTCCCGCATTATTTAAGTTAAAAGAAATTGTGCAGGTGATTTATGAAAAGGATTACCGTTTTGCCCAACCTCCAAAGACTCCTACTTTGACAGCTTCTGCTGGTGATGGATACGTTATGCTTTCATGGAATGATGATGCAGATAAATTAACTCGGGACCCTTTTTTGGGCAATGTTAACGATTTTGAAGGTTACAAGTTATTTAGGGCAACAGATAAATATTTTTCAGATGCTGAAGTTATTACAGACGGTTATGGCACACCTATGTTTTTAAAACCTATTTATCAATGTGACTTGGTAAATGAAAATAGTGGTTTTACTGATTTTGGTTTAGTAAATGGCACAGCATATAATCTTGGGGATAATACAGGCATTAAGCATTACTTCAGAGATGAGAATGTTGATAATGGAAGAACTTACTATTATGCAATAGTCGCATACGACTATGGTGCCCCTGACATTGGGCCAGGTATTTCACCTTCAGAAAATAATACAGTAATTGATATTGATGAATATGATAACATTAGAGGTGTTGGAATTAATGTTGCAATTGTAATTCCAAGATCTGATGCAGCAGGTTATTCAGACCCTGATATAACTCTAGACTCTTTAAATAACGAAATGTTAGGGACTGGTTTTATTTCTGCTAGTGTAGTTTCTAAGGGACAGCTAAAACCGGGTAGTGAATATTATGTAACATTTAGTTTCGATACTGTTTTTAATGAACTTTCTAGACCAGCTTATTATAATAATCCTGGATATCAGGTATATAACAGAACCGAGGGCACAACTGTCTATGGCGAGAGCCCAACATATGAATTAACCGGACAACCTAACTTTAGCGGTTCTAACCTAATTTATAATGAACAAAACAGTCATTGGGAGATGAATAATAATATAGTCTCTGATGTATTTGAGGGGGTTCAATTAGATATATCTCAATTATATATAGTTCCAACAGTAGATACTGCTAATACAGGGTGGATTGGAGATAGCTATGGAGAAGCTAACATTACTCTATCAACTAGAGAATCAAAGCTTATTCCGTGGGATTGTGAAATTATTTTTACTGAAAACAATAGTTATACCTCAAGAGTGGAGAGCGCTAGCCCATCCGATAATAGTCCTGGAATTAGAAGTGATGTTGATACTAGGTTGTGGTTTCCCAACAGAATAATATTAGGACAGTCCTTTGATTTTTATGTTGTTAATAAATCCAAATTAGATAAAGACGGTAATTACACATTAATGGATTTAGTTGTTCAAGATTTCGTTGGGTCTTCATGGAGTTACGACGGTGTCTATAATAAATTTCAAGACAGGGTGCTTGTAGGAGAAGTTGATTCTTTAAATAATTGGAAAGGTACAGCTTTTGCAATTGACTTTTTTAATATTGATAGTGTGTTCCTACCAAAAGCAGGTGATAGATATAATATAAAGTGGAATAGAAATTTTTGGATTACAGATACATTTAAATTTTCAATAGATACTGTAGAAAATCTTTTGGTTGATGATGTCGAAGATGATATTAAAGATATAAGAGTAGTGCCAAACCCCTATGTAGGTACAAATGCCATGGAGGAAGCCGTTATAAACCCATTTCTTAATCAGCCAAGAAAGATCATGTTTACCAATTTACCATCAAGATGTGTTATTTCTATTTTTACGCCGAGTGGGGTAAAGGTGAAAACGATTAATAAAAATGATGGAATTGATAATGGCATGGCTTATTGGGATCTATTAAATGAAGAAGGTTTAGAAATTGCAGCTGGTATGTATCTTTACCATGTGCGGCCAAACTTCTCGGATAAGGCATTGAATGGATTAGAGCACACAGGAAAATTTGCGGTGATTAAATGAAGAAATTTATAATTATCGGTCTAGTTTTATTTACTTCCTTATATAGTCAATATAGGTATGGTACTACTGCAGCTAACTTTTTAGAGATAGGAACGAACAGTCGAGCCGTTTCAATGGGTGAAGCATATGTTTCCTTAGCTGATGATGTAAACTCTGCTTATTGGAATCCGGCTGGATTAGCATACGTTAAAGGTCTTGAGTTTGGAGTTTCAAATCAAGATTGGGTTGTTGGTATAACGCACTCTACATTTGCCGCAGCAATTGATATGGGTAGCTATGGTACTATTAGTACATGGTTTACTGATTTTGATTATGGTTCGACTGAAGTAACTAATATTTTAAATCAAAATGGAACTGGGGAATATTTTAATGCTAATGAGTTGTCTGCTGCTCTTTCTTATGGCAGAAATCTTGTAGACTGGTTCTCTTTTGGAGCATCTATAAAGATGATTAGTTCTAATATTTGGCATTCTGCAGCAAGAGCCACTGTATTGGACTTGGGTGTGATTGTAAAAACAAACTTTTTTTCCATTACTAATGATAGAGAGAATGGAATGAATATTGGAATGAGTATTTCAAATTATGGTTCTAAGATGCGATATGATGGGATTGATTTGATTAATCCAATTGATATTCTTGAAAATGAAAATGGCAATTATGAGAATGTAATAGGTCAATACAGAACTCAATCTTGGGAGCTTCCGCTGATATTTAGATTAGGGACATCTTTAAAGCCTGTAAAAAACGAGAACCAACAACTTTTACTGTCTTTCGATGTACTTCATCCGAATAATAATAGCGAATCTTTGAATTTAGGTGGAGAATATGAGCACAAGTTTATTGGGGGTCATATTGTTTGCTTGAGAGCTGGAGTTAAAGGAGTCGGAATTAAGCAAGCTAATGAATCAGAATTATTTGAAGGTCTAAATATACCATTTTCAACTTTAACTTTTGGTTTGGGCTATGAAAAATCTCTTCCTGGTAATAAAAGTATTTCTATTGATTATTCATATCAATCAATTGGAGTTTTTGGTGATGTATCTCTTATTACAATGCGTTTTAAACTATTTTAGTATTGCATTATGAGGTGGGTGTTCTCCTTATCCTCAACTTTACTATTCTGTTTCATTTTATCCTGTGCTGACCACAAAATTGAAGATGCTAAAGTCACTCAAGTAAGTGGGAATGTATTAACATCCATTGGTAATAGAGTAATAACAGTAAATGATTATATAAAACGTTGCGAATACGTCCCCAGACCAAATTATTGTAAAAACAATAATTACATTCATAAAAAAATTGCTCTTAATTCGCTTATTGCTGAGAAGTTATTAGCATTAGAGTTTGAAAAGAAAAAACTGAACTTTACTAATGCTCAAAAAAACCTAATTACCGGAAGGAAAGAGCAATCAATGAGGCAGTTGATGTTAAAAATTAACGGTTTTGATAAAGTTAAACTAGATTCTGAAGTTGTCGATATTATTGCCAAACAAAGTAAAAGGACATATGAAGTTTCTTTTTTGATTTTAAATGCTATTCAAAACAAACAAGTTTCCAAAGAACGCATTACATCTTTAATTAACATTCAAGATCGTATACCTGATTTGCCCGCAGTAAGTACTAAGTTGATAACATTGAATGATGAAATGCCTGATGAAGTAAAAAATATTTTATTTTTTTTAAAACCAGCTAAGGATTTTCTTTATGGTCCGATTGCTCTAAGTAAAACAAAACATATGTTTTTTGAAGTGAGTAGTTGGAATACATTAGTTTCTATTACAGATGAACAAAAAAAGCAGGCATATATAGATGCTGAAAAAACATACAGAGAATCAACGGCCTTAAAAATTTATAAAAAATATGTTTCTGCTTTGATGAGCCATAAAGAGTTGGTTTTTGATCCAGAAGTTTTTCAAGTTTTTTCCGATAAGATATCTAATGTTTATTTAATTGAAAAAGAAAAGAAAGAATCGGTAATTCAAAATACTATATGGAATGAGGAAACAAAAACTATAGATGATATTTCTTCTTTTAATGATTTAAAAATGATAAGAAACGAAAGACTTTTAATATTTGATAATGAAAAATTTAGTGTTGGTAATGTTTTGGATTTAATAAAAAAGCACCCTCTTGTTTTTCGAAATCGAAATGTTTCTTCAAAATCATTCACTAATGAATTAAAATATGCCTTGGCAGATTTGTTTCGTGATCGAGAAATCACTGAGCAAGCATATAGGTTAGACTATGATAAAGAAAAAGATATTGTTAATATAGAAAATAAATGGAAAGATTTTATTAGTTCATCTATAATGAAAGATGTTCTTACAAATGGGTTATCAGATAAGGAAGCATTTATAAAGCTTTCTTCAAAGATAGATTCATTACAAAAACTACACTCAAATATTATAAAAATTGATACAGATAAATTTGAGCAAATTAAATTAACAAGCATTGATATGAATGTTATTTATACGAATCAAGCTTATCCGTTAATTGAACCATCCTTCCCAATTTTAACTGATGATCATTTATTAGATTATGGCAAAAAGCATAACTTTAATTAGTATTTTTCTTTTTTTTTCTTGTGCAGAAAAAGATAAATCTGTCAGTCCTAGTGAAATATATGGATGTTCAGATTCTAACTCTATAAATTATAATTCTGTTGTAACTATTGATGATGGTAGCTGTTTATACTCTGGCTGTACGGAAACAAATGCTATTAATTATGATTCAATTGCAACCATTGATGATGGGAATTGCTTATACGAAGAAAGCATTGTAGAGGGTTATAACCTTTTTTGGAATGATGAGTTTAATCAAGATAGTCTTAATTTAAAGTTTTGGAACATTGAAGAATTTTGGCCTGGTGCATTTAATGAGGAAAGTCAAAGTTATGAAGATAGTAGAGATAATATAATAGTTATAGATGGGAAATTATATATACGTGCAAAGAAAGGAATGCCTTTCGATACTAATAATCCTCTCTATACATCAGGTCGAATTAATACAAAAGACAAAGTTGAATTACAATATGGTTATTGGGAGATAAGGGCTAAACTACCATCAGGGGTTGGTACATGGCCAGCTATCTGGATGCTAAACTCAAAGATTGATTCAATAGGGTGGCCAAATTGTGGTGAAATTGACATTATGGAGCATGTAGGATTTGATCCTTATAAAGTTTTTTTCAGCATTCATAATAATAACTTATATGGTAATGTTCATGGTACTAGCCAACAGGGAGTTTATGAATCAAATAATCTTGAAACATCGTTTCATAATTATGCAATTGAATGGAGAGAAGATTTTATCAGAGGATATATAGATGGTATTCTTTACTTTGATTATTCAAAAAATTCCAACTCTTTTAATGATTGGCCATACGATAATCCTTTTTTTCTGATTATTAATTTAGCAATTGGAGGTGAATGGGGTGGTATCCAGGGTATTGATAACTCTATTTTCCCAGCATCATTTGTTATTGATTATGTTAGACTATATGTTAAAGAATGAGACCACTTAATTTCTTTATAATATTTATTTTATTCTGTTCTAATTTTTCATTTTCTCAGAAACCTTACAGAGGAGCAGAGTATCGAACAATTAATGAGTTTCTTTATGGACGCTTTGAGATAAGAATGAAAACAGCAATTGGATCTGGTGTTGTTTCATCATTTTTTACTATAGATGATTATTGGGCAGATGGTTTAAGTAGTACAGTAAATTGGCGGGAAATCGATTTTGAAGCTCTTGGTAATCATAATAATGCTATCCAAACAAATATTATTACAGCATATGAAACACACCATGAAGAGTTAAATCAGCTTTCATTTGACCTGTCTCAATCTTTTCACACATATGCTTTTGAGTGGACGCCAAACAGCATTCGATTTTTTGTTGATGGCCAAATGGTTAGAGAAAATTTTAATAATTATGTAACCACACATAATACAGGTCAAAAAATTATGATGAATATTTGGCAACCTATTTGGGAGAATTGGGTAGGTGAATTTGATGAATCAATTCTTCCAGTTTATGCATATTATGATTGGATAAAATATTATGCTTTTACTCCAGGTTCCGGTTTTGCTGGCAGTCATAACAATTTTACTTTTCAGTGGTCTGATGAGTTTGATTACTTTAATAGTCAAATTTGGCAAAAAGCAACACACACTTGGTCGGCAAATAATGCTCAATTTGTCCAGCAAAATGCTGTGGTTCAAGATGGGTTTTTGATATTATGTCTAACTGATAATTTATCCTATGGATATTCAGGTGGCGAATTATCAGTTGCTGAAAATTTTTTCAGTGAAGAAAAAACAACTTTTAAAATTTCACCAAATCCTTTTAACTCATCATTTATAATCACAATACCTAAAAATTTAGAAAATAAAGTTTCTGAAATTGTTTTTTATGATATTAAAGGTAACGAGGTTATACGTAATAAGGGTATTTCTAGTGGTAAAACAAATGTAAACTTTTCTAAAGCAAACTTATCGACTGGATTATATTTTTTCAGAATTATTTCAGGGCATGATGAATACTATTCCAAAATTACTTATTTAAGATAGGTTATCTTTTTTACTAACTCTGAATTAATGTTTTTTATTTTCAGTAAATAAATTCCTGAACTGACTTTTTTATAATCTTGAGAAGATTTTAGATTCCAATTCAATTGATTTAACCCTTTGATAGATATAAGGTTTTTCTCAAACACTTTACTTCCAAGCAAATCGAAAATTGCTATTTTTGTTTTACTTGCAAATGAGCTTTCCCATTGAATATTTAAGTCTGAATTCAAAGGATTTGGATAGACTAGCAAGTTAAAATTAGTAGGAATCGATGATATGTCCATTTCATTGAAAATAATATTTTTGAAATCAAAACCCCCATTAATTGCTTCAATTTTTAAAGTAATCTTTTTATTAATTGATATGTTTCCTAGGTTAATTATACGCCAACCATCCCCTAACCCTATTGTATTCGGAATATCTGCAGGACCTAATGTATCTCCGAATTCAGTGGTAGCCATTATTATACCGTTGGCGTTATATGATGAAACTTCTAAGAACACTTTATAATTATTAGGTTCTTCAGACAAAATCGAATACTTCATCCACTCTCCATCTTCTATCCACCCAACATGATAATCACCTGTTCCTCCAATACTAAATCCTATGTCAACTCCATCATTTCTTGAAGACCAGCCATTATTCCATGATTTTGTTTCAGGTGAGAATTTATTTGGGTCTTCTGATTGATAATCAAAATATGCTACGTTATTGTTACCTGTATCATAATTGATTGCAGGTAAAAGTCCAGGTGCAGTGAAGTTTGAAAATGATTTGTTTTCCGAACTATAAGCGGTATCAGATAATGCTCTGGTTAATCCAATGTTTACTTTACAAGAATCAAAGTGAAGATTTCTGGCCATTGACATTAATCCTGCAAAGGCTTCTGCGGTGTCAGGTCTTGCAGCAGTTCCACCCCAATAGTTAATTAATTTTTGGTATTCGTCCGTTATTTTATAACTAAATAAACTTGAAATTCTTTCAACGCTTTTAAAATTCCACCAGCTCCAGCCAATTTCGTTTCTATTAAAAAATTCTTTAATACCATAACCCCAGTAATTTGAATTTTCACCAAATTCTCCAACCCAAAGAGGTACATGATAATCAAGAGCTATACCATTGCGGTATTGATTATACATAATTATAGTGTCTTCAATACCACCGACGTAATGATGAAAACTGTAAACCATATTTGGATCAAAAGGGGGCAATAAACCAGTATGATCATTACCATACCAATTTCCTTCAATGAAAACTATGTGTTTTTGATCTACTGTTCTGATAGAATCAATAGTCTGCTCATATATGTTCCTAAGAGTATTAGCTACGCCAGCCCTTGCAGGTTCATTTAACAGGTCATAGCCAGCAATTACAGGCTCATTTTTGTAGTGATTAGCAATATATTTCCATGTCGAGGCTAACCATCTTTGGTTTGTATAATTAGTAAAAAGTTCAGAATCTCCGTTTATTTTAGAGTCTGAAAAATCATTTGTGTTTTGAGCACCAGGAGCTGCATGCATATCAAGTATTAAATAGATATCATGTCTACTTCCCCAAATCAATAGCGAATCTAATAATTCAAAACCTTCTGTGCTGAATTCCATGAAATTAGGTGAAAAGTCTCTATAATGAAGTGGAACTCGCAATGCATTGAAATTATTATTTGATATATATTTGACATCTTTTTCTGTTATGTAGTTTTTTTTATATAGATTTAAAAATTCATTTTTCTTTTCTGGACCAACCAAATACTCAATAGCATCTTCAATCCTTGATGTTGAGGCGTGTTCAATATAGCAATTCCACATATACCCTTCTAAAACGACCCAACCCCCAAGGCCAAATCCTTTTAAAAGCACTTTTTCGTTATTCTCATTAACAATTGTATCTCCACTTGTTTTTAAAAAATCAATTGCTGAGAGATTATTTAACATTAGATAAAGTAATAGTATTTTTTTCATTATAACGCTTATAACAAACGAGGAGTGTATTAAATTTTTGCCTGTTCTTTTATATATTTATTAATAATAATTAGATTATAAATTTAACTAGAATGCTTATTTTTATGAATATAAAGACTTTTCATTTGCACTCTAAAATTTAAAAAAAGAAATAATAATGAAATTAATTTTAAAAAAAATATTAAAGATTGCTTTGTCTATATTATTTATTTTTTTTATAAACTGTTCAGATAGAGATGGAGACTTTATAAATAAAATGATCGATGGAATGACGTTAGAAGAAAAAATTGGGCAAATGACACAAGTTGACTATCGATATCTTAGAGAGAAGTCTGATATAGAAAAATATTTTTTAGGATCTATTCTTAGTGGCGGTGGATCAACCCCTCCCACAAATCAACCATCTTCTTGGGTTGATCTTTATAATGAGTTTCAAAAAGAAGCACTTAAAACGAGGCTTAAAATCCCACTGATATATGGTATTGATGCTGTTCATGGTCATAATAATGTTCTAGGGGCTACTATGTTTCCTCATAATATTGGTTTAGGTTGTGCCAATGATAAATTACTTGTCCAAAAAATTTCAGCTGCGACTGCAGCAGAAGTAAAAGCAACAGGATTAGATTGGACCTTTGCTCCTTGCGTGGCTGTTGCGCAAGATGAAAGATGGGGGAGGACATATGAAAGTTTTTCAGAAGATTCTAAAATAGTAACTGAACTTGGTGTTGCTTCAACATTAGGATATCAGGGCAGGACTTTAAATAAAAATTCTGTGCTTGCTTGCGCAAAACATTTTGTAGGCGATGGTAACACGGTATTTGGTACGGGTACGAATTGGTATAAAATTGATAGGGGAAATGTTATACTAGAAGAGAAAGAACTTAGAGCCAAATATATAAAGCCATTTAAAGAGTCTATTAAAGCTGGAGTTGGGAGCATTATGATTTCTTACAATAGCTGGAAGGGGAAAAAGCTTCACGGTCACAAATATTTAATTGATGAAATACTTAGAAAAGAGCTCCAGTTCGATGGTATTGTAATTTCGGATTGGGCTGGTATTAATGAAATTGACCAAGATTATAAGACCTGTGTTATTCAATCAATTAATGCAGGAATTGATATGAACATGGTTCCAGGTAGTCTTAACCCCGATGATAACTCATATGATGATTTTATAAGATTAGCAATAGAATCAGTAAAAGAAGGTTCTATTCCAATTGAAAGAATTGATGATGCCGTATTTAGAATATTAAGAATAAAAAAGAAAATAGGACTTTTTGATAACCCTATAAAGTCACCTTCTATTAAAAATATAGTTGGGTCTAAAAAACATAGAAATTTAGCTAGAGAGAGCGTTCGTAAATCTATGGTTTTATTAAAAAATAAAAATAACATATTGCCTTTAAAAAAGTCTGGTAAAAAAATTACGCTAGTTGGCACTCATGCAGATAATATTGGATATCAATGTGGCGGGTGGACGATTCATTGGCAAGGAGGGTCTGGTGATATAACACCGGGCACTACTATTTTAGATGCCTTTAAGTCTGCAGTCAATGATTCAAATGACATTCATTACTCCCAAAATGGAGATAATTTATTAGACCCTGATATAATTGTATTAGCCATAGGGGAAAAACCCTATACTGAGGGGGTAGGTGATAGAGATTCTCTTACGCTATCAGATGATGATAAAAAGCTTTTAGAAAAAGTTAAAAAATCAAATAAACCATTTATTGTAGTTTTAATATCTGGGCGGCCAATGATTATAAATGATGCCTTAAATAATAGTAATGCCTTTATTGCTGCTTGGCTACCTGGCACTGAGGCGGAAGGCATTTCTGATGTAGTATTTGGAGATTTCAACTTCAGTGGCAAGTTATCTATGACTTGGCCTAAGTCGATGGAACAAATACCAATAAATTATGGTGATAGTGATTATAACCCGTTATTTAAATTCGGTTTTGGCCTGTCTTACGAATAACTGATTTTTAATGTTTAAAAAACTAGCCTTTTTATTAAGTTTTTTTTCTTTTATTTTACCTCAAAACATACAATTAAATGAAATAGTATCTTCAAACCAAGGTAGTTACTATGACGAAGATGGAGACACTCCTGATTGGATTGAACTTTACAACTCTACATCTAATAGTATATCTTTAAATAATTGGGGTTTGTCTGATGATATTGGTGACTTGTACAAGTGGCGCATGCCCAATATAATTTTAGATTCAGAAGATTTTCTTATGATAATGGCCTCTGATAAAGATCGTGCTGACATGATATCAGAGTGGGAAACTATTATTGATTTAGGAGATTCTTGGTATTACTATGTAGCAACTGAGGAGCCACCATCAACCTGGAATCAAATAGATTTTAGTACTAGTAATTGGAGTATTGGTCCGAGTGGTTTTGGATATGGCGATGGTGATGATAATACTGAAATCACTAATACTGTTTCTGTTTACCTAATTAAACCATTTTCTATAACAGATTTCGATCAAATTAAAAAGTTAGCGCTTCATATTGATTATGATGATGGTTTTGTAGCTTATTTAAATGGTAACGAGTTTGTTAGAGATAATATTGAAGGCACGCCACCTGCATTCAACCAGGGTACATTAACATGGCGAGAGGCAGAAATGATAAATGGTGGGTCTCCTTCTCTCTTTTGGGTTGATTCAACTAAAGCATGGGTTAATGAAGGGTCGAATGTCTTAGCAATTCAAGTTCATAATTTTAATAGTAGTTCTTCGGATTTAACATGTATTCCTTTTTTTACTTTAGGTAGAAATTCTCATTCAAGTAGTGCTCCAAATGTTGCTGAAGAAATAGATTTACCCATTTCAATTCTTCATTCTAATTTTAAGATTAGCTCGAATGGTGAGACTATTTTAATTACAGACTCAGATAGTGTTTTAGTTGATTCTATGCATACTGGAATTCTTCAATCTGATGTTTCAATTGGTAGAATAAATGATGGTGAAAACTATGGTTTGTTTTTAGAACCCACTCCAGGCGAAACAAATGGTGAAGAATCTGTATTAGGAATTTTAAGTGATATTACATTTTCACAAGAATCTGGTTTTTACAATTTAGCCATACTATCTGTTTCAATAACCATTTCAGATGAAGATGCCGCTATTTATTATACATTAGATGGTTCTGAACCAACTATAAATTCAATTTTATATACTAATAATCCAATATCGATTTCAGAAAACACAGTATTAAGAGCTACTAGTTTTAAAGCTAACTGGATAAGCTCTCCAATTAAAACTGCAACATTTATTTTAGAAAATGGGGATAACAATTTCCCTACAATCTTTTTATCCACTAAACCTGATAATTTTTTCGATTTTAATACAGGAATATATGAAATGGGACCTAATGCATCTCAAGATTATCCGCATTTTGGGGCGAATTTTTGGGAAGACTGGGAAAAACCTATTTTTTTAGAATTACTAGAGACTGATGGGACTTATTTTTCTTCTCCAGGAGGAGTTAAGATTTTTGGAGGTTGGAGTAGAGGGCAGGCTCAAAAGTCATTATCCCTTTTTGCAAGGGGAGAGTATGGAAGTACAGAATTCAATTTCCAATTTTTCCCTGATCTACAAATTGATTCTTTTCAGTCATTAGTACTTCGGAATTCTGGTAATGATTGGAATTTTACAATGCTTAGAGATGGTTTTGCCACTGGATTATTTAAGGATATCGACCTTGATATTCAAGCGCATCGCCCGTTTTTAGTTTACTTAAATAGCGAATTTTGGGGTCTATATAATTTAAGAGAAAAAGTGAATGAGCATTTTATTGCCTCACATCATCCTGTTGATCAAGATGAAATAGATTTAATTGAAGCACAAACTGCAAACGAAGGCACAACTATTAATTATGATGAGTTAATTAATTATGTTAGTGAATCTGATATGACAGATCCTGTTGTCTTTGATAATCTATCAAAATGGATTGACATCGATAATCATATAAATTACAATGTCGCCCAAATATTTATTGACAATAGAGATTGGCCAGGTAATAATATTAAATATTGGAGACCGCAGTTAGATGACGGTAAGTGGAGATGGATACTATATGATACTGATTTTGGTTTTGGAATTCCTTGGACGGGTGGTGTTTATAATTTCAATACTTTAGATTTTGCAGTTGAAGCGGATGGACCAAACTGGCCAAATCCACCATGGTCTACTTTTCTTTTTAGAAAATTACTTGAGAACAGTAATTATCAGAAAAGATTTATAAATATTTTCTGCGACAGGTTTAATTCGATTTTTAATTCTGACCATATGATTAATAGGTTGGATAGCATGGCTTTAAATATTCAAGATGTAATACCTGACCACCAGAATAAATGGCCTGATTCAGCAATTGATTGGGGTTATCATGTGCAAGTTATAAGAACTTTTGCAGAAAATAGACCAGAGTACATGAGAAATTATTTGGAGTCATTCTTTGATTTATCAAATTTGGTTCAAGCTAGTTTTTATTCTACTAGTGGGGGTAGTATTCAAATTAATACTATAATACCTGATAGCTATCCATGGGTCGGAGAATATTATGAAGATATCTCAATAAGCGTAGAAGCAATTCCTGATAGTGGCTTTATTTTTGTAGGTTGGCCGCAATACCCTGATTCTGGTGCATCGATGAATGTTCAAGTTTATGAAGATTTTAATATAACTGCATTTTTTACTCCTTTTTTAAGTAGTGATACAATTGACTTAGTAATAAATGAAATTAATTATAATAGTTCTAGCCAATTTGATACAGGTGATTGGGTTGAACTCTATAACAATGGTTCTGAGCGAATAGATATATCAGGGTGGTATTTCAAAGATGAAAATGAAGACCATAAGTTTATTTTCCCTGAAAACTCGAATATTGATCCAAATGCTTATATTGTTTTAGCTCAAAATGTAGAATCTTTTTTAGCTCTTTTCCCTGAAACTTCTAATTTATATGGTTCTTTTAATTTTGGCCTTAGTGGAGGAGGAGAAGAAATTAGTTTGTATGATGCTTCTGATGCATTAGTTGATCAAGTTGAATATAATGATGACCTACCTTGGCCAACTGAGCCAGATGGAAATGGGCCTACTCTAGAGCTTATACATCCAGATTCATTAAATGAATTTTCTAGCAGCTGGGGGTCTTCTGCTGGAAATGGAACGCCAGGTTATATAAATAGTATATTTGAAACTTTAAAAAACACAGAAGATAAAATTAATCCTTCTGATCGTATTTTATATTCTGTTTTCCCCAACCCATTTAATTCGCATGTTAAAATTATTTTTGATAATGTAAAAATGAGCCAAATCAATTTCACCATTGTTAATATATTAGGTGAAAAGGTACGCACATTTGAAAATCAAAATTACGCTAGTGGATTAAACACTTTAGTTTGGGATGGTAAAAATAATTTTGGACAGGACTTAAGTACTGGTATTTATTTTTGCAGGTTAAAATCAAAAAATATTGATAAGAGCATTAAACTTCTTTACGTAAAATAAGGTATGATTCAAAAAGCTCTTTTTATATTTATTATCGCAAATATAGTGTTCGCGAACATTGATTTATCAACCGACTTAGCATACCAATTAGTCTTAGAAAAAATAAATAAAAAATCTGTTCCAGTTTCTTTTTTAAACGATGTTTTTGAAAGTCCCTTGATTGATAAGCATATGGAAATACCTGAGCGTTTTGCTAAGCCTTATGAAAAACAATCTTGGGAGCAGTATAAAAAATTATTTATAAAAGAGTCGCGGATTGTAGCAGGTGTCAAATTTTACAGCGAAAATAAAGATTTAATATTAAAAGTATCAAAAAAGTACGGTGTAGACCCGTTTATAATATTAAGTATTGCAGGAATCGAGAGTAATTATGGTAAGCATTACAAAGGATTTACTGTTTTTAATTCATTATATACACAAATTCATGAGATGCCAAAAAGAGCAAAGTGGGCTTCTAAAGAATTGGCTTCCTATCTAGAATATTGTTACAAAGACAATGTTGATCCACAAAGTATCGAGGGCTCGTATGCCGGGGCTTTTGGCTTTGGACAGTTTATCCCATCAAGTTTCAACAGATATTCCGTAGACTTCGATAATGACGGTGTCAGAAGACCCCATGATTGGCCTGATGTTTTAGGAAGTATTGCTAACTATCTTATCAAAAATGGTTATAATTCTGGGAGCACGAATTATAAAAAAAAGGGAGATATTTGGAAATCTGTTTATGCATATAACCATTCAGAAAATTATGTAATGGCAGTGCTTGGCCTTACTGAAAAAATTAGAGAAAGATCTAGTTATCTTCATTCAAATGTTGAAAATAGATTAAACTATGTTATTGAAAACTTTGATCCTTTAGATAATAGCTCTGTTAGTGACTTGCAAAAAGTTTTAAATGCGAATGGTTATGATCTAGAAATAGATGGAAGACTTGGTAGAAGCACTTTAGATGCCCTTAGAGATGCTCAGTTAAAGCGAAATTAGTAGTTTAAGCTAAAACCTTACAGTTAACATAATTATTCTTCCGTCTCTTTTGATATCCATTGGTACACTTTGTCCTTTTTTCAAATCTTTTATCCTCTTCATGTATTCATAAATATCTTTCACCGGCTTTTTATTAATAGATTTTATTATATCACCTGATCTAATCCCTGCTCTAGCAGCTGGTCCATTAGGATCATATATTTTATCAATTTTTAACCCATCAATTGTTCCGCCATAATGCGGTATAATACCTAATTTTATTTTATTGTTATTTCTTTGTGTTTGTTGTTTTTTTGGCCCAGCTAAAGTAAATGATGGTTTTAGGTTTTGTCTACTTATGTCAATAACCAAGTTGTGAATTACATTAAGTATTTGTCTCTCTCCTTTTAAGTTAATGGTTTGCCAATCATCTTCTGGTAAATGATAATTATTATCATAATCACCAGTAAAAAAGAACAGAACTGGAATGTTCTCAGAATAAAAACTAGCGTGATCACTCGGGCCATATCCAGCCTGGTTAAATTCGAATTTCAATCCAGAGTCTATAGATAGACTATCTAATATCTTTTCAAATATTGGTGATGTTCCCACACCCCCAATGACAATTGTTGAATCCTTCATTTTACCTATCATATCCATATTGATCATTGTAACAATATTGCTTTTTTCAACTGTTGGGTTTTGAATGAAATATTTAGACCCTAATAATCCCCTCTCTTCTGCATCAAATCCAATTAAAAGAATACTTCTTTTGAGCAATTGTCTATTGTTTTGAAGTTTGTGAGCTAACTCAAGTAACCCAGCTGTGCCAGAGGCATTATCATTAGCACCATTATGTATAGCGTTAGTATCAGGCTTAAGTGAGCCAGATCCAGGTCCTCCATATCCCAAGTGATCAAAGTGTGCGCCTATAACAATATATTCATCACGATATTTATGATTTCTGCTTACAATTTTTCCTAGAACGTTTGCTGCTCGCGAATAAATATTTTTCAATTCAACATTAGCCGATATTTTAATGTCAGAAATTTTGAATCTTTCCGGTTTGAGATTATTATTCATTTTTTCTTGTATTATTTTTCTTGAACTCCCAATAGAGTTTAGAATGTCATCAGCAACTTCATTATTTATATGAATTGCAGGTATACCAGATTTTGAATATCCCGGTATGTATTTAAATGGTATTAAGGTTGAATCCTCAACTTGTGATATGAAAATAATACCAACAGCTCCTCGATCTCTTGCTTCTATCATTTTTTTATGTAGATCAGAATGCGGTGCATATACACTATGTGGATTTTCTCTTTCAGGGCTATGCCTCATAACCATTACCCACTTGCCGTCAACATTCAGATCTTTATAATCATTCCAAACTAAAGAATCACTTATTAGGTTTATACCATATCCAGCAAAAACGACTTCGGCTGATACACTTGAGTTACCTGAAAACCAAAGAGGGATGTAATCTTCTTCAATATTTAAAGGGCGGTCATTTATTTTTAACGAATTATTCTTTCCAATTTTTACACTATCTAGAATACTGAAAGTCTGTTTAAAAGAAGAACCTTCACCAGCAGGCTGAACACCATAACTTTTTAACTGATTAATTAAGTAAGCAATTACATCTTTGGATCCTCGTGTTCCAGGGTAACGACCAGCTCGTTTGTCATCTGACAAGAAACGTATGTGTGTCATAATGTCTTTTTCTGAAATATCTGAGGTCCCATTTAAACCAGGTCCTACTTGACGAAACCAGAAAAAACAAAGTCCGACAATTATAATTACTAAAATAGTTGATAATAAGCTTTTGTTTTCTGTCATAATAAATTTTTCTTAGCTTAATTTAATACTCTAATCCCGTTTGGTTCGTGGGGAAACCCCCTGAAAACAATAACGATGATTACGATGTTTTCCTCTCATATAAGATAAAAGTTAATAGTGGTTCGGTTAGAAACAAAACCATCACCAATTTTCAGAAAAAACTCTACGTGGAAATTAAGAGACTTCGGAGTGAAGGTCTATCATATAATGACATTTCAAAGTATTTGAATAAAGTAGGGTGGAAGACCAGTAGGGGTAACAATTTTTATGATACAAATATATGGAGTTTTGAAAAGAGGATAGGTAGGTTTTTACAATTAACCCAATTTAAAGATGGGGTTATTTCAGATATCAAAATTGTTATTGATGATAATCCAAATAAGATGAATAAGTAATTAAAGTGAAACTAGATTAGTACTCACTTTTGTGGGGTTTTGTTTTTTATAGATTTATCTTTGACTAATTAGGTTTGAAAAAAATAATACTTACCCATTCTGGCAATGTTAAAAACGTTTTTTAGAAATCAGTTTTCCATCATCGTAAATCACTTCGGATACTTTATTACCATTATAATCCCACTCAGTACTTAATCCATCTAGTTTTCCACGTTTGTAAGAAAATTCAAAACCCCTACTTCCATCTTCATACCACCCTCGATTTAATCCATGTTCTTTCCCAAGTCTAAAGTATAACTCAGATGACATGACTCCATTGGAGTAATAGGTCTCTTTCTTTGTCTTAATTAACCCTTGAGAACCTTTCCTGTAGTATTCTATATAACGTATATAATCACCCGTAGAGTCTTTTTCAGTATGAATAATATCTTGGGAGAAAATAACCGAACCAATTAATACTGATATAACAATTATATACTTTATCATAAAAATTCCTTTTGATAAAAATGATGACTAAATAAGAACTAAATTTACCATCCTTGAATATTATATTTTTATATCCTTGAAAGACAAAAATGAAAAAACTTCTTCCATTATTATCTGTATTATTTTTGATTTCTTGGGGTTGTGAAGATAAAAAAGAACCTCCGACTGAAGTATCTTTGTGGGGAGAAATTTATTCAGTGGAAGACACTGAACGTTTAGATTTTCATCGTAACGAACTTACAGGTCCAATCCCATCAGAGATTTGGAATCTGACAAATTTGACATATTTAAATTTAAGTGAGAATCAATTCACCGGTTCTATCCCCTCAAAGATTGGTAATCTGACGAATCTGACTGTTTTGGATTTAAGTCAGAATCAACTCACCGGTTCTATCCCCTCAAAGATTGGTAATCTAAAGAATCTGACTTATTTGTCATTAAGTGATAATCTACTAACAGGTGAAATCCCATCAGAGATTTGGAATCTGACTAATCTGATTGAATTGAACTTTCACAATAATGATATCACCGGTTCCATCTCTCCAGAAATAGGAAATCTGACCAATCTGACTAATTTAAGGTTAAGTGATAATCACTTCACAGGTTCTATCCCATCAGAGATAGGTAATCTGACCAATCTGACTGAACTTCATATATCCGGATCGGATATAGGGGTTAATCAACACCCAGGTTCTATTCCACCGGAAATAGGTAATTTGACCAACCTGACATTTTTAAGTTTAGGTAATAAACAATTAATAGGTTCCATTCCACCGGAGATAGGAAATCTAACGAAACTGACTTTTTTGGATTTATATCGTAATGAACTCACAGGTTCTATTCCACCAGAGATAGGAAACTTGGTCAATCTAGAAAAGATATTTTTACATCAAAATGAACTCACAGGTTCTATTCCACCAGAGATAGGTAATATGACCAATTTGATTAGTATCACTTCAGATAACAATCAACTATCAGGTCCTATTCCACCTGAGATAGGAAATCTGACGAATCTGAGAGGATTGTATTTAAGTCGTAATCAACTCACCGGTTCCATACCACCTGAGATAGGAAACCTAGACAGTTTGAGTCAATTTGATTTAAATAAAAATTACCTCACAGGTTCCATCCCACCAGAGATTGGTAATCTGACGAGACTTTATAATTTAGATTTCAGGGATAATTACCTCACAGGTTCTATTCCATCAGAGTTAGGGAATTTGACCAATCTGTTTAGATTGTATCTAGACTATAATCGACTGACAGGTTTAATACCAGAGACAATATGTGATTTAAATATTAATTGGAGTAGTAGTTTCGCTGTTTCTCAAAACCAACTCTGTCCCCCATATCCATCTTGTATTGAAGATTATGTGGGATATCAGAGAACGAGTGGTTGTGATTAAATGAAAAAACATATTTTACCTATCGGAAGTTTGATTCTTGTAATTGTTGTAATCGGGTATTTACTTTATCAACATTTTGAAAAAGGAGGTGTTACTGGAGATGGATGGGGGACCTTGGTAATGATTATCGGATTAAATATGATTCATACACCTTACTGGAAAGAATATTTTAAAAAATGAAAAAACTCCTTCCATTAGTTATAAACTTTTTAATGATAAAAATTTTAATTTTATTGTATTATTGTTGAAAAAAAGGTTTGAAAATTATTAAGTAATATTGGGGACTTAGGATTGATATAAAATTACCTAAATCATCATAATAAGATACCTCACAAGAAAAACCACACCCTTGAATTTATGTCTATAAAAAACAATAATATTAGTATTAAAGTACATTCAAACTTTATCCGAGATCGCTCATTACCAGAAAACTCGATTTTTTTATTTTCATATGATGTCGTTATTAAAAATCACAATCTTTTTGACGTCCAGCTTTTATCAAGGTATTGGCATATCCAAGATGGAAACGGGGTGGTTGAAGAAGTCCGTGGTCCTGGTGTAATTGGGTTAAAACCAGTTATAAAATCAGACGGAATATTTAAATATTCTAGCTTCTGTCCTATCAAAACGCCGTTTGGAGTAATGAAAGGTTCTTATAAAATGAGAAGCACTAAAGAGGAAGTTTTTGAGGCTAAAATAGCAACATTTATTTTACGTGCTAATGAATACGTTAATTAGATTTTTCAGAAAAAAGAAAACTAAAAAAGCCAACACAAACCATTTTCCATACAGACCTAAAACATGAATTGGTTTCAGGCGTTTCCTATAATTTGTCATATCGCCTTTAAAAGGGGTTGATTCATTGCTAATAGGTTTTGAACTATATTGCCAAAGATTATAACCAAAAGTTTTTACAATATCTATATGGCTAGTTTCAAAAGATTCACTTGAATATAAATTTTTATATGTTTCTATTGGAAGTATGTAATCACCAGCATCTAATACATTCATGCAAATATTATTAAAATATTTTTTTTCAATTACTGCCGGTTCTATTCCTATAATTTTACCGCTATTCTTTAAAACTCTATGAAATTCTTTAAAAATAAGCTTGCAAGTTTTTGAATTAATATGATGAAGGCATAATGAAACAAAGATTAAATCAAAAGAATCTTTTTCCCATGGTAGTCGTTCTTCGATAGAATGTATTATTGGAATTTTTTCAAAAGTATATTTAACATATTTTTCTCTTGAACTTTGGACTCTACTCATATCTACTTCCGCTCCAATATAGTCTTCAGCTTGAAATAGTTTTGAATTAGATCCTGTTCCAGAACCGAAGTCGAGTGTTTTCATACCTTTTTCATAATGATTTTCTACAAAATCAAAAGTTGCTCTTCCTTGAAGAGGAACAACAATATTACGATAGGCAAAAGTTTCTAATTCTGAAAAAATATTCAAATATTAATTCCTATATAGTGAAAAAATCCAAGAGGCTTCTTCTTTAGTGAGTTTCTCAATTAGTTTTCCTGCTGCTGCTGCTTGAGATTCGTTTCTTTGGCCCAAAAGTGCGCACCCTGTAGGATTATCAAATAAGATTGATCCAAGCAATGCATGCATTATTGCATTTTCTCCAAAACGAGGAAATTTTTTCTCAATTTTTTTTCTATTCATCTGCATCTTTTTTATAAAATTGATATCTTGGAACTCTTTTATTGACCTTCTGAAATCACCTTTCGGGAAATCGGTTGTTGAATCATATTTCCCTGTAAGGATACCATGTTTTATAGGTGAAAAAAAACACACTCCTAAATTATTAGTTTTGATATAGTCTTTTAATCCCGATGTCTCATATTCAACATCGTAGACATTATAAAGAGTTTGTATGACGTCAGGATCTACAAATTTAATGAATTTCATAATCCTTGCTGAGGACCAATCTGACAAACCAATAAAACGTATTTTACCATCTTCTTTAAAATGGTTAATTATCTCTAGGGCACCTTCAAGCATTTCATCATTATTCCCAAAATTGCAGTGATGTAGATAAAGAAGATCAATATAATCAGTTCTAAGGTTTTGAAGTGATTTTTCAACTTTTTGTTTGATATAACTGGGTTCATACCATTGTTTATAGGGTCCTTTATCCCATCCCACTTTGGTAGCAAGAAATATACTTTTTCTTGAAATCTCTTTCCACATTGATCCAATAATTTTTTCAGAGTGTCCTTCGCCATAAACATCAGCTGTATCCCAATGGTTTAAGCCCAATGAAAATGATTTTTTCAAGGCATTTATTGAGTCTAAATCAGATTGGTTTGACCAGCCGACATTATGACCGCCACTAGTATTTTGTTTACCATGCGACCATGCTCCGAGACTGATTATAGATACATCTTCTTTTGTTCGACCTAAGGTAAT
>CALKMQ010000133.1 GCA_938092125.1 uncultured bacterium | reverse complement strand
AAGGAATAATGATAGAATTAGTCAGCTTGGGAATTCTGAAAATTATGTTTGGGCAAAAGCTAATGCTGTTTACGTTAAATTAGATAAATCTTCAGGCATACTAGCTGGCATATATCCAATGCCAGATGAAATAAATATATCTTGGAGCAGTACGAATTATTATGAGCAAACTGACATCGCTAGTATTATGAACGATTATGCTCTGATGTCTGGTTGGATGGCGTCTGGCTCGAGATTAATAGACGGCTACGGCAGATACATTGAAATTACTAGTGGTTTAATTGGAAAACATAATGATGTTTGGATAGGGACTTCTGACGGTACGCTTTTTCAAGGAGATAAAACAATGGAAGCAATCTTTCCAACCGAGTTTGGTATTAGGGGTTCCGACATAAACGCACTGTTTCAAAATGAAAACAATCTTTGGATAGGTTCAAAAAGTTATGATATTGGTAGGGGTGTGACGAGATTGAACACTAGAAATTTTCAGACTGACCATTTTGATTTTGATATTACTGTTAATATGAATCTTACAGAAGTTCATTCATTCTATGATTCTGAAAACACTCTTTGGGTTGGAGGTAATAGTGTCGTTTTGGTTTTTGATAAGCCAGATAATTTCTGGCGTACATTAGGTGAAGATAGAGGTATACCAAATAGTAATATAACCTCTATTGTAGGAGATTCTAATTATGTCTGGATTGGTTCATACTATGGTATAAGACAAATAGATAAGAAATCTAAGAAAGAAGAGCCAATGGGTTTTGAATATCTTTTTTATAATCATCCTGTGAACGATTTATTATTAAACGAGTTCGGTGTGTGGATTGCATCTAGGACTGGAATATATCTATATGATAAAAACAACCCACAGATTATGAATGCGCTTTCAATTGGTGACTCTTATTTAGATTTTCCCGTTTCTCGTGTCACTTCTATATTTCAAGATAATCAATTATTGTATTTTGCAACAAATATTGGCGTGGTGAGTTTCAATATTGAAGAAAAATTCTGGGATATGGTTGTTCCAGCTTCTAACTATAAAGGACTTGATGTCTCTGATCTAATAGTGGTTGGTAAATTTTGCTTTATTGGAACAAATCAGGGTATGTTTAGAGTAAATTTGAAATCAAAAAGAACTAGAGAGTACAACTTTGACTTCATTGGGTCAGTCAATTCCATAGAAAAAATTGGCAAATATGTTTGGATGGGAACAAGTGAAGGTCTAATTAGGTTTAAATGGAGAAAAGACTTATGATCAAAAGAATATTACCAGGCATAATTACAACGCTTATTATATGCAGTTTTATTTCTGGACAACGCTCAAAAAGAAATAAGTCTACAAGTAATGTAGGTAGTTATAGTTTATTAGAATTTTCTAGAGCTATTTCAAAAGACTCAATCCTCGTGACCGCATTTGTAGATATCCCTTTTAGAAGCCTTCAATTTATAAAAAAAAATAACTCGTTTTTTGCTTCATATGATGTTTCTATTATTTTAAAAAACAACAAAGGTAAACGTATCTTTAGGAAAATGTGGACAGATTCAATTAGAACTGATGATTACATTCAAACTCAGTCAAGATTGAGAACTAGAAAACACTTTTCAAACTTTACAGTAGTAAAAAATAAATATGAAATAGAATCAGAACTTTATGATAAAGACACAAGAAATAAGGGTTCTAAAAATATTAAAATTGATTTTTCGAAGTTGAGGAAAACCCCATCTTTAATGGATCCAATAATCATAGCAAACCTTAAAGGTGAATGGGGTTTTAACGGAAATGAATTTCCCATAACAGGTCAAAGTATAACTAACATTGATAAGGGTCTTACTTTGATTATATCTGGGTTTGTTGATAGCAAACCATATGAAGTTTTGGGTTTTATGGAAGGCCTGAACGAAGATGGGAAGGATATTATAATAAAAAAAGATACTTCGGATGGTTTTTTTAACCATAGATATAAGTTAAATAAAAGTATATTATCTACAATGGGTCTTGAGATTGGAATTAAACTGATACAGTCAAAAAAAGAAAGTGAAGTCATAAAAAAAATCTCTATTTATAAGCCTGGACTTTCAGGTTTTGTAAATAATGTAGAAAACTCATTTGAGCAAATGAGATATATTTTAACAAACAATGAAAGAAAAGAAGCAAAAGGCAAAAAAGGGAAGACGCTAGAGAAAATATTTCTTGATTTTTGGAATAAAAGAGATCCTACGCCTGAAACAAATATCAACGAATTAATGGAAGAGTATTATATCAGAGTTAACTATGTCAATGAATATTTTAATATGTCTTGGAAAGAAGGTTGGGAAACTGATTTTGGAATGATATATATTCTTTTTGGACCTCCTGATGAAATTCAAAGATCAAATGCCACCAGTGCTAATACTTCGGTTTACCAAGCTTGGTATTATAATAGACTTAATAAACAGTTTGTTTTTAAAGACCAAAATGGGTTTGGGGACTTTAAATTAGATAAGCCTTTTATTGGGCCGAATTTTTAAATTTTTTAAAAAAATTTAAATAAGCTATTTCATGAATAATCGTTAGATTGTTAAGCATATATTTGTGCAAAATTTTATAAAATGAATAAAAAATCAATTTCTAGTATTGTCAATTGGATGTCTGGAGATATCGCGATTGATCTCGGTACTGCTAATACGCTTATCTGGTTGAAGGGCAAGGGAATTGTCATCAATGAACCTTCAATTGTCGCCAGAACGATACATGATGATAATATCGTAGCTGTTGGAGATGAGGCGAAGGCAATGCTTGGAAGAACGCATCGAGACTTAGAGACCGTTAGGCCATTGCAAGATGGTGTTATAGCTGATTTTAAAATGACTGATGGGATGCTTCAAGGTTTTATAAACAAGATTAATTTCAGCCGCATGGCTAGACCACGAATGGTAATTTGTGTGCCTTCTGGTGTAACCGAGGTTGAAAGAAGAGCGGTTAAAGAATCTGGAGAGAGAGCTAATGCGAGGGAAGTTTATCTAATTGAAGAGCCTGTTGCAGCGGCCATTGGTATTGGTCTTGATATAAGCCAGCCTATAGGAAATATCATTGTTGATATAGGTGGGGGAACTACCGAAATTGCCGTTATATCTTTAAATGGCGTAGTAACTAAAGAAACTATTCGTATTGCTGGTGACGAAATGGATGAATGTATACTGCAATGGTTCAGAAATGAGCATAAGCTTGAAATCGGTCTTGGAATGAGTGAGTCGATTAAAAAATCTGTTGGTTCAGCTATGCAAATGAACTCAAAAGAAATATCAGTTAGAGGGCGAGATCTAGTTACTGGTATTCCTAAAACGATTGAAGTGAGTTCAGATGAAATCAGGCAAGCTCTAAAAGATCCTGTGAATGCAATAGTAGAAGCTGTCAAAAGATGTTTGGAACAAACACCTCCTGAATTAGCTGCCGATATTTTAGAAAGGGGAATCAT
>CALKMQ010000132.1 GCA_938092125.1 uncultured bacterium | reverse complement strand
TTAAAAAGTTGTTTTTAACTTATTTTTTATCAAGGAGCATTTAAAATATGAAATATTACACCGTTATTATCTCCCTTGTCTTTTCTCAATTATATTCAGCAACTATAACCATACCGGTCGATTACGATTCTATTCAGGAAGGTATTAATGCGTCCTCAAATGGAGATACAGTTCTGGTTCAACCTGGCATATATTATGAAAATTTATATATAAATAAAGAAATTACAGTCATGAGTACCGCAGACTTTGAAAGTCTTTTTAGCATTGTAGACTGGCATGAAAATGATATTATAAATACGACAGTTATTAATGGTTCTGTTTTATCAAACCCAAATAAAAGGAGCTGTTTAGTTATTAGAGATGGCGATATTCAGCCAGAAGTAAAAGGATTTACATTCGAAGGTGGAATTGGCACTAAAATGCTGATAATGGACTGCGGGGAAGGTGGCGGTATTCAAAGAAGTGAATTTACCGGTGGCGGTATTTTAGTCTATGATGCTTACCCAACGATAAATTATAACCGTTTTGTGGGGAACGGCTTTACACCTCCAAATGAGCGTGCTGGTAAAGGTGCTAAGACTGGAGGTGCAATTGCTCATTATGAAGATGCTGAAGTTGAGTTTGATGAAGATAGAAATGAAATCCCTGAAAGTAATCATAGCAATATTCAAAGAACCGTACCTGGTGTTATGGACATAAAAAATAACTATTTTGAAGGTAATTCAAGTGGGAATGGCCAAGGTTTCTTTTCATTAGGATTTGAAGGAGCTATTGATTTAAGTAATAGTGTTTTCGAGAATATTGATTGTGGAACAAATACTGTTAATGATTATGTTCTTAATTCTTCTGAAAACTTAGCTAGCTTTTCGCAAGATGGAATTACAGGGACATGCATTGAAGAAACTGCTTTTTATGTAGCAACAACTGGAAATAATACTCACAGTGGTTCAGAAGATTATCCTTTCGCGACCATCGCGCACGCACTATCCTTTGTCAAGAATAGTGGTGACCCAACCACTATATATGTTGCCGCTGGTACCTATTCTACAAATACGACAGGAGAAATTTTCCCAATTGTAATTCCAAACAATGTACATATTATTGGTGAAAATAGAGAATCAACTATATTAGATGCTAATGCTGATGCCACGGATGAGGCTGCTGTTGTAATTATTAAAGAGGTTGAAGATGTTACCTTTAAAAATTTTACTTTAGCTAATGGATATTCTGAAGGCCATGGCTGTATTGGTGGAGGTGGTCTTTTGGTAACTTCTGATAACATGTTTGATATTTCTGAAGAACCAGTCGTTAGTACGCCAATAATTGAGAATTTAATTATTGAAAACAGTTGGTCGCACAACGGTGGTGGCATATCTTTCTTTTTAGTAGATGGACCGGTTCTATCAAATATCATTGTCCGAGATAATGAATCAACTTTTCATGGCGGTGGGATATTTGTTTTTGTATCAAATGTAGTAATGTCAGACCTTATTGTTACAGGTAATCGTAATTACGGAAACCCAAACGTTTTTAACGTTGGTCACGGTGGTGGAATCATGTCAGTTGCTTCTGGTGTTGATATTACAAATTTATTATTAACGAATAATCTTTCTGTTACTATGGGTGGTGGATTGTTTCATATGGGTAATTCTATAAATAATACATCTGGTTTTGCTGGTTTTACTATTAATGGCGGATTAGTAAGCAATAATGAAGGTTATTTCGGCGGTGGCATGTCATTTTATGATGGGGCAGACCCCGTACTAGATAACGTTGAAATTCGCGATAATTTTGGTGAAAATGCTGGTGGTGGCGTGCATATGGATGGAGCAAATCCTTTTTTTAATAATTGCATAATCAAAGGCAATATGTCTCCTCAGGGCGGCGGTGTTTTTGTTTATGGTTCATCTTATCCGCGCATTGAAAATTCTACTTTACAAGAAAATAATTCTGAAGAAGGAGGAGGTATTTATTATAAACAGGGTACGGGTGGACTAATAAGAAATTCTCTTATTCTTAATAATACCTCCACTTACGAGGGTGGTATTTCTATTGCTAGCGGAGATGTGTCTATTATAAACTGTACCATTACCGGTAATACAGCAACAACTGATGGCGGTGTTGTTACTTGGGGCGGTAATGCTATTATTGCTAATTCTATTATTTGGGGCAATCAACCAAACTCATTGGCCGCTTATGATGGATATGATAATTCAGACATTGATCTAATGTATAGTAATACAAGCGATGCTGGTTGGGATGGTGATCAAAACATTATGATTAATCCTCAATTTATGAATCCTGCTACCTTTGATTATACGCTTCAAGAAAGCTCACCTTGTATTGATGCCGGTACAGCCGAACTTACCACTCATTTTCCAAGTTTAAGTTCTTCTATCCCAGGTTTTAGTAATATTACAGATTACTCAGGTGAAGCTCCTGATATGGGTGCCTTTGAACTTGCGCTTACTATTGAGCCACCATCCTCAATTACCTCTACGCCATTAGTCGCATCCATAATGCTATTATGGACAAACGTGTCAACTTCTTATACTTATAAAATTGAAAAGTCTATAAACGAAGATTTTTCAACGCCTGTTCAAGTTATTTTTGTAGATCAAAATAGCTATCTGGATAATGATGTTCAGCCTGGCGTAGAATACTTTTATAGAATTACATCTTTATTCGGTGATAATCAAAGTGTACCTTCACAAGTAATAAGTGCGATGATATCTGTAATGGATGTAATTGATTCTGACAATATTCCAGATACGTATAGTTTAAAACAAAATTATCCAAATCCATTTAACCCGATAACTACCTTAAAATATGGATTACCAGAAGATTCATTTGTTAATGTAAATATTTATAATTTAAGAGGGAATGTCATAAATAACCTTGTAAATAAAAAGCAATCATCTGGATTTCATTCTATTTCTTGGAACGCTACGAACAATTTAGGCCAGCCTGTTTCAGCTGGAATGTATATCTATACGATTAAGGCAGGAGATTTTAGAGAAACTAGGAAAATGATATTGCTAAAATAGCAATTCATAAAAAATCAATTATCTCTTTTTAAAAGAATGACATAGTTTCAAAACGATTTACAAAAGAAGGAGGCAAAGCCCTTTATTAAAAAACATTTACCTCCCTCATTAGCTATATCATGATCACTTTTAAACGGAAGGAAGTCCCGATAGTGCCATACCAATCTCTTCATCTGAATATTCCTGATCAAATAACTTGCCCTCAAAGTAATCAGTATAAGCTTGCATATCAAAGTTCCCATGTCCGCAAAGATTAAAAAGAATAGTTTTATTTTCACCGCTTTCTTTAGCTCTTAAAGCCGCCTCTATAGCACCCTTCACAGCATGGTTTGCCTCAGGAGCTGGGATAATACCTTCATTCTTAGCAAATAAGAGTCCAGCTTTGAATACATCTAACTGAGTATATGATTCTGGATTAACATATCCGTTATTAACTAAATGACTTACAATAGGAGCCATTCCATGATACCTTAAACCACCGGCATGAAAACCAGAAGGTATAAAGTTTGAACCAAGCGTATGCATCTTTACAAGAGGCGTCATTCCACCTGTATCTCCAAAATCATAAGCAAACTTACCTTTAGTTAGGCTAGGACATGCAGAAGGTTCTATAGCCCTTAATTCAATACTTTCATCATTTCTAAGTGATTTACCAAGGAAAGGAAAAGCAATACCTGCAAAGTTACTTCCACCTCCAGTACAACCAACTATTGTATCAGGATATTCTTCTATACTTGCTAGTTGTTCCATTGCTTCCTGCCCTATGATTGTCTGATGCGTTAGAACATGGTTTAACACAGAACCAAGAGCATACTTTGTATTTGAATCTGTAACACACTTCTCTACTGCCTCAGAAATAGCTATTCCTAAACTCCCAGTTGAATCCGGAGTTTTCGCTAATATTTCTCTACCAACTTCAGAATATTTAGAAGGACTGGCTATACAGTTTGCACCGTAAGCTTCCATCATTGCTCTTCTGTAAGGTTTTTGATTATAACTTACTTTTACCATAAAAACATCAAGATCTATTCCAAACTTTGCGCAAGCAAATGCCAATGAACATCCCCACTGACCTGCACCTGTTTCTGTTGTCAATTTTTCAATACCCTCTTTTTTATTATAGAAAGCTTGAGCGATCGCAGTATTTGGTTTGTGACTACCAGTTGGACTAACACCTTCATATTTATAGTATATTTTTGCTGGCGTATCTAATGCTTTCTCTAACGATCTTGCTCGATATAGAGGTGTAGGGCGATATAATCGATATATATCTCGTATTTCATCTGGTATCGTTATGTATCTATCTTGGCTCACTTCCTGTCCAATGAGCTCGATGGGGAACATTGGAGATAAGTCACCTGGCCCAACTGGCTGTTTTGTTTCAGGGTGTAAAACGGGAGAAAGAGGTTCTTTCAAGTCTGCAGCTATATTATAGTAGTTTTCTGGTATACTATCTTCTGTTAAAGTTGTTTTAATTTTCATCTTATTCCTTATTATTAAACACGCGAAGGTGATTCGCATGCGAATGTTATATTTAATTTTATGTACTAGTGTTGTACGCTACGAAGCGTAATTAAGGAATATATATGGCCGGGATGGCCACCAAACGAAAGATGATAATATTATAGGTTGAACAAAATACACGAAGTATTATAAAAAGAAAATTAACAATTTTCTAACACTAAATTTTTTATTTATGGAGTAACGAAATTAATCATTGGCATGTTATTTTAATAATACCATCTTTTTGGTCTCGCTATAGTTTCCTGCTTTAATCCTATAAATGTACATTCCCGCTGCAATTTGTTGACCATTCTTATTCGTGGCATCCCATTTTATCGTTTTGAATCCAGAAATCTGATACTCATCAATTAGCGTTTTAATGAGCCTTCTTTATAATTCCAAGTCGCACCCAAATTAATCAAAGGAACCCATTCACCTTGAGGCCATATATTTTTGTCTTTGTCGCTAGTAAAAACTAAAAGATAACTTTGAGGCTCTAAAATACCTTCAGGAAATTCCCATTTATTTAATTCATTTTTATTATCTGATAGAAAAAAACCTCCGATATCTTGAGAATTTAAATTCGAGTTATATATTTCTATCCAATCTGGCGAGGAGCCGTCTTCATCGAAAATCGTATTAATATTTTTAGATATTGATTCATTGATAACAAAACCTTGGGACAAAGTAAGGCTTGTTAACACAATCAGAATTAATATTATTTTTAATATGTATTATATACCTTAGTGAAATGAACTAATAATTATTGAAACGTAATTATAAAACTTAAAATGTTGGTTATAATTTAATGCGTCGTAAAGGAACTTAATCTTTCTATATTTTATTATCATTTAATAGCTAAGCTAATTATTAACCTTGGTTAAGAAACGATCTCATTTATATTAGAAATTTGCTTTTATGTACATTTTTATCGAACATTTATATAATTATAATTAAAGAAAGAAAACATTTATGCTTAGAATTTTACTAGCACTGCTAGTTATAACATCTTTATCATATGCTCAGTGCCTTGAGATGTATCAGAACCATATTAATGGGGAAGGTATTGATGTGTTGGAATACGCGTTTGGTGAAGATAATTGCTGCGACGAATTACCAATATCATTTTGTAATGAAGGAACTGTTTATTATCAAAAAGAAGATTATGCCGATCCTACCGATTCTGATAATTGGGACATAATTTCAGATGATGTTGCTTTAGTGCGAGGAAGTAGCCAGGCGATATATAATCCAATTACTGAAAATAGTTACATATCTGGTTCACCTTCTAACACTCTTTGGAAAGGTCGTCCTTCTTTTGCATATGTAAGTGAATATCTTGCAGTCGGTGTATTTAGCATTGCTTACGTTCCTAAATTTCTACCTGGAACAGTTGGTTCGATTTATTCAATACCTGACCAAAAATACTATGATATTAATTTTACTAGCTGGACATCTGGAAATGGCACAGGTTGGCCTGGAGGAGGCACGGACGGTGATGGTGGAGGAGGCGGAGGAGGTGTCTCTTATTGGAGATCAGGCCCCATAGATGTTTCTCCTAACATTATAAGCATACAAGATATATCTGATGATCAAGGTGGGCGTGTTTATTTAGAAATTAATAGATCTATGATTGATGTAGATGCACACCCCCATGGTATAGATAGCTATACTATTCAACGGTTTGATGATCCTAATTGGGTAAATCTTGGATCTTTCGGAGGATTAGGGGAAAAAGTATACTACTATGAAGCTCTTACTTTATCAGACTCTTCCAATCAACACAACGGAATGACAGGTTATAGAGTAATAGCACAAAACTATGAGATTGATATCAACTCTGTGAGTATTGTTGGATATGGTTATTCAGTAGATAATCTTGCACCAAATACTCCAGCAAATTTTAACTTTACCCTAAATCAAAATTCTATTCAACTACGTTGGGACCACATATCTGATAATGATTTCAACCATTATGAAATTGATAAATCTGCAGACCCATTATTTGAAACAGACCAATATGAATCAATTGTTACAACAAATAACCTCCATCTAGATTTAGACTATTCAGAAGGAGTTACTGCGTATTATAGAATTTCTGCTTTTGATCATGCTGGAAATAGAGGGCCATTCAGTGCAACATTAATAGTTAACTCATCGCTATATGCGTTTAGTAACGACTATTTACCAAAGGAGTTTAAGTTGCATCAGAATTATCCAAATCCATTTAATCCCTCTACAACAATTAAGTTCGAACTCCCATTTGATGGTATTGTTAATGTTTCAATATATGATGCTAATGGAAAGTTGGTAAAAACATTATTAAATAAAAATCAAACTGCGGGGATCAAGACTCTTGCGTGGAATTCTCTTGATAAAAATGGCAATGTTGTTTCTGCTGGGCTTTACTTTTATATACTAACAACAAATGAAAGTCAACAGTCCATGAAAATGGTTCTTTTAAAATAAAATTACTAGATGGCTGAATTATTCCTTATAATTTTTTAATTCTCTTGCTGAGGGGTCGGTTGCATCTGACCACTTTGGCATCCAAAAGTGCGGAATGAGCTTTTCATTATCTGGAAAAAAGTTTTCGAATATTTTTCTATAGTAATAGCTCTCTTTTAATAACGGAGTACAATGAGGCATTGATGTTTGAGCATTTGAGAATTCTTTATCTGTTATTTTTGTATTTACATATTGTTGAATGATTTTATGCCAAGATTTTTCTTGTGAACTCACCCCGTCAGAAAAGGCTACTTTACGTCTCCACAGCACATCCTTTGGCAAGAATGTCCCATCATCAAACGCTTTTCTTAGTAATTTTTTTTCAATTACATTATTTGTATTAAATGTTTTTAATTCTCCAGGAATAGATAAATAATATTTCACAAATTTTTTGTCTAAAAATGGTGTGCGCGCTTCTAATCCATTCGAACTAATACTACGATCTGATCTTAAAACATCATATAAATAAAGTTCTTTTACGAGTTTCTCGCTTTCCATTTGTAAATCTTTGGAACTAGGTGCATTTCTAAGGTATAAGTAGCCACAACACACTTCATCACTTCCATCACCATTAAAGATAACTTTACAGTTTGTATTTTCTTTTATATATTTTGAAACTAGGTAATTACCCACGCTTGCTCTAACAGTAGTAGTATCATAGGATTCAATATTATAGATAACAGTTTCTATCGCATTTAAAAATTCTTTTTCAGATATTTGAATACTATGGTGATTTGATCGAATGAAATTTGCAACTATTTGCGCATATTGAAGATCCACACTACCATCAATACCAATAGAGAAAGTATTTAAATTTCCTCCACTGTAATTCTTTGAGACGATGCTTGCGATCAAACTAGAGTCAAGACCACCAGACAACAAACAACCTATCTCTCTTTCAGACATAAGTCTCTTTAAAACCGCTTCTATTAGTAAAGATTTAATATCTCCTAAAATTACATTTTCATCACTTGATGAAGGCTTATTTGAATCGTAGTAAAAATATCTTTCAAATTTAGATGGATTATCTGAAGACCACCATGTTCCAGGAGGAAAAGGTATTATATTTTTAGAAAATTTTATTAAAGATTTAGCCTCTGATGATATAAATGTTTCATCCCCAGCGTTTGCAATAAATCCCGGCCTAACACCCATAGGATCACGACCAGCATATAAGATATCATTTGTTTCATCATATACGGTAAACATAAATACACCATCAAGCTGGTCTATAGTTTTCCCTACCCCTAGCTCTTTAAATAAATGTAAAATAATTTCACAATCAGAACCCGTTGAAAGTTTAAAATTGTACTTATGGGCGAGCTCTTTATAATTATAAATTTCTCCATTGCACATAAGCGTAAGAGAATCATCATTCGGATGCTTCATTGGCTGGTTACCAGAATTACTTAGACCCATAATTGCAAGTCTATGAAAAGCCATTATTAATTTTTTATTTACGCGGACTACACTACTTGAGTCTGGCCCCCTATAAGATATTTTATTAAAAGAATTCTCTAATGAGATCCAATTATAACTTGCACCGTAGACGGTAAATATTCCACACATAATGTTTACAGGCCTTTTCTTTAATAAGTTGAAAAAATGTAACTAAAAATTCAAATAAGATAATAATGAATCCACTTTCAGAGTACAGAGTACATATACTATTAAATAAAATCTTGAAGAATTTTTGCCTTAAAACTTTAAAATATTATTTATTTGTCTATATAAAATTAATATTTAATTTATATACTTATAATATTATGATTCAAATATTAAAGAGTATGTAATTAATCGTGAAAAACCATAAATACAGTACTAGCAGCAATACATTGTCAATTTTTTATGTAAAGGAAAAATTGCGGTTATTCACTTTTTTAAATGACATTCTCTTATCTCTGATTATTATTCGCGCTTTTCTGATCGCTTAATAAGAAACCATAATTCTGTATAAGCGGTATTTGGGGATATAAAAACTTTCTTAATTCACGCAGCATCACAGATTATTCAGTTAGTTTGAATTGAAAAAAAGATATAAAGCATAAGTATAATGAAACATTATAAAATTGTAATTCTTGCTGGAGATGGTATTGGTCCAGAAATAACAGCTTCTGCAACAGAAATATTAAAAGAAGTATCTAAACATAGTGATATAAAATTTGATTTCATTGAAAAAGTCATAGGAGGTAGATCAATTGATTTACATGGTACACCTATCACTAATGATACTTTAGAAGTTTGCCTATCGTCAGATTCGGTATTCTTAGGTGCCGTTGGAGGTCCCAAATGGGATAATGTAGAGCATGATAATAAACCTGAACAAGCTTTGTTAAAATTAAGGAAGAGCCTAGGCCTTTATTCGAATTTAAGACCAGCCAATGTATTTAAGTCTTTAATTAATTCATCAAGTCTAAAACCCAATATAATTGAAGATACAGATATTTTAATTGTAAGAGAGCTAACAGGAGGTATTTATTTTGGTAGTCCTCGAGGTAAGGATAAAAAAAGAGGCTGGAATACTTTAGAATACTCAAAAAATGAGGTGGAGCGAATTGCCCATGTATCATTTAAACTAGCTCAAAATCGAACGAAAAATTTAGTTTCAGTTCATAAATCAAATGTTTTAGAAAGTTCTCAGTTTTGGCAAGATATTGTGCACGAAGTTCATACAGAATATTCAGACGTAAAATTGACTGATATGTATGTTGATAATGCTGCGATGCAGATTATTCATAACCCTAAACAGTTTGATGTGATTGTTACTCAAAACTTATTTGGAGATATTTTAAGTGATATATCTGCTATGATTACAGGAAGCTTAGGAATGCTGCCATCCGCAAGTATTGGCGATAATCATTCTATGTATGAACCAGTTCATGGTTCTGCTCCCGATTTAGCTGGAAAAAACACTGCTAATCCGGTTGCAGCCATTTTATCTATTGCTATGATGATGGAAATTACCTTTAATGAAAAAACCATCTCATCGAACCTTTATCAAGCTGTTAGCGATGCCCTTGAGGATGGTCATGGTACGGCTGATATAATAAACGATGAAAGTCTAAGTTTATCGACGACCGAATTCACAAATATTGTGAAAGAAAAATATTTAAAAATTTTAACAAAGCAATTAGAAGGCAGTAAATGAAAGATAAGATATTTATTTTTGATACCACACTTAGAGACGGTGAACAGGCACCGGGATCTTCTTTAGAAATCGAAGAAAAGGTTGAGATAGCAAAACAACTATCAAAGTTAAATGTAGATGTTATTGAAGCTGGTTTTCCAGTTTCCTCAAAAGCTCAGTTCGAAGCTGTCGAAAGAATATCGGGTAGTATAGATGGCCCAACAATTGCCGCCCTAGCTCGATCAATCCCAGCTGATGTAAAAAAAGCTTATGAGGCATTGAAAAATGCAAATAAATATCGAATCCATACATTCGCTGGTACTTCTGATATTCATATCATGGGAAAGTTTTCAGATATAAAATATGGATCAAGCTTAAAGGAAAAAAGAGATACAATTATTAAAATGGCTACTGATGCAGTTACCTATGCAAAAACATTAACAGACGATGTGGAATTTTCTCCTGAAGATGCTGGTAGAACAAATCTTAATTATCTGTGTGAGATTATTGAGGCCGTCATTGATGCTGGTGCGACCGTAATAAATGTACCTGACACAACTGGTTACACAATGCCTCTAGAATTTGGTGAAAAAATCTCATTGATAAAGAAGAAAGTTAAAAATATTCAAAAGGCAATCATTAGTGTCCACTGCCATAATGATTTAGGTCTGGCTGTTGCTAATTCTCTAAGCGCTATTTCATCGGGTGCTAGGCAGATTGAGTGTACGATTAATGGTATAGGTGAACGCGCTGGCAATGCTTCCCTAGAAGAAATTGTCATGAGCCTTAATGTTAGAAACGACTATTGGGATTATTCTACTGATATAGTCACAAAAGAAATTTACAATACTAGTAAAATGGTCTCAAAACATACTGGTATGATTGTTCAAGCAAATAAAGCAATCGTTGGTGACAATGCCTTTGCTCACGAATCAGGTATACACCAAGATGGTTTTTTAAAAAATAGAAAAACCTATGAAATAATGACCCCCGAATCTGTTGGGCTAAATAAAAGTAAAATCATTCTTGGTCGGCATTCCGGGAGACATGGCATTCAATCGAGATTATCTGAATTAGGCTATGATCTTTCCAATAAAGAGATGAATAGAGTGTATTCTAAATTTTTAGAACTAGCTGATAAGAAAAAGGAAATTTTCGATGATGATCTTAGAATATTGATGGGTGATAGGAACGTAAATAAACATAACTCTTTCGAACTTGACTACCTCCACGTTAATAATGGCACTAATACCATACCTACAGCTACGGTCCGCATAAAGACACCAGATAGCATTGAACAAGAGTCTGCAACAGGAGACGGGCCTGTAGCAGCATGTTTTAAAGCTATTAAAAGGGCCTTAAAGCTAGATTATGATATTAAACTTCATGACTACAAGGTTAGATCAATAACAAGCGGTAAAGATGCTTTTGGTGAAGTCATTATAAGACTTTTTATTAATGAGTCTTTATATATCTCAAAAGGAATATCAACAGACACAATTAAGGCTAGTGTAAAAGCATATTTAGATGCGCTAAACCAATATGAAAATGATAAAAAAAATAGATACCTTTTATTTATAGAAGAATCGGTAAATGTATAATATGAATTCAAAAACTTTGTACGATAAAATTTGGGACTCTCATTGCGTAAAATCTAACAAGAACGGTTTCGATCTACTTTATATAGATAGACACTATATCCATGAAGTTACTTCTCCCCAGGCTTTCGAGGGGTTAAGAATTTCAAAAAGAAAACCTTGGCGAAGCAGTTCAAATTTTGCAGTACCGGATCATAATATACCGACAAAAGATAGAGATAAAGGAATAGCAGACCCAATTTCAAAAATACAGGTAGATACACTTGAAGAAAATTGTGATAATTTTGATGTAAATAAATTCAGTATGAATCACCCAGACCAAGGCATTGTTCATATTATTGGACCAGAACAAGGTTTAACCTTACCTGGAATGACGATTGTTTGTGGAGATTCCCATACTTCTACACATGGTGCTTTTGGTACGCTAGCATTTGGAATTGGTACTTCTGAGGTTGAACATGTCCTTGCCACTCAGTGTTTGATTCAAAAAAGGTCTAAAACCATGCTTATTAATATAAATGGCCAGTTATCTAATGGAATAACAGCAAAAGATTTAATTTTATATATTATTGGTAAGATAGGCACAGCGGGTGGTAATGGGTACTCAATTGAATTTGGGGGGGCAGTTATTAAAGCACTTTCTATGGAAGGAAGAATGACTATCTGCAATATGACAATAGAAGCTGGAGCTAGAGCAGGCCTAATAGCTGTCGATGGTAAGACAATTGAATATTTACGAAACAGAAATTTTACTCCATCAGATACTGACTTTGATAAAGCAGTAGAACACTGGAAATCATTAAAGTCAGATGAAAATGCTACATTTGACAAAGTTGTAAATATTGAAGGTGGGGATGTTCAACCTATGGTAACGTGGGGAACTTCGCCTGAAATGGTAACAGACATAAATGGTTCAATTCCTTTAGAGGCAGGAAAAATATACCCTTCCGCTCTTCAATACATGGGCCTTACGCCAGGAACAAAGATTAGAGATATAAAGCTGGATAAGATTTTTATAGGTTCTTGCACAAATAGTAGGATAGAAGATCTGAGAGCTGCAGCTGAAATTGTAAAAAATAAAAGAATTAATAAATCGATTAAACTAGCTATGGTTGTACCTGGGTCAGGGCCAATAAAAAGGCAGGCAGAAAATGAAGGACTGGATGAAATTTTTCTTAGCGCTGGTTTTGAGTGGAGAGATCCAGGGTGCTCAATGTGTCTAGCGATGAATGCAGATAGGTTAAATCCTGGCGAAAGATGCGCCTCAACATCTAACCGAAATTTTGAAGGTAGGCAAGGACAGGGAGGTCGGACGCACCTAGTAAGTCCAGCCATGGCCGCAGCAGCAGCAGTAGCTGGCCATTTTACAGATATTGAAAGTGCGTGATGGTAAAATATAAAACTTTTAAAGGAATAGTTGCCCCCCTAGATAAAAATAATATTGATACTGATGCGATAATACCCAAACAGTATCTTAAATCAATTTCTAGAACTGGTTTTGGAGTAAATCTATTTGATGAATGGAGATATCTAGATAACGGTCAACCAGGACAAGATCATTCAAAAAGAAAAGTAAACACTGATTTTATCCTAAATAAAAAACCTTATAACCAATCATCTATTTTACTTGCTGGAGAAAATTTTGGATGTGGTTCTAGTCGAGAACATGCGGCCTGGGCCATTAAAGATTTTGGAATAAATGCTATTATCGCTAAAAGCTTCGCTGATATTTTTTATAATAATTGTTTTAAAAATGGAATATTACCAATTGCTTTAGATGAAAAAGATATCAACACATTGCTTATTGAATGTTCAAAATTAAAAGAATTTAAAATGACAATTAATCTGATCAACCAGGTTATTATTTATAACGCTGATGATAAAATTCATTTTAACATAGATCCATATCAAAAAAATGCTCTTTTAAAAGGATTGGATGAAATTGGCCAAACGCTCGAAGATAAAGATCTAATAAAGAGTTTCGAAAAAAATCATAAAAACGAATATCCATGGTTTTTTAAATAAACGAGTTTAGATAATGGAAAATAGTAAAATAGAATTATTTGACACAACGCTAAGAGATGGTACTCAAGGTGAGGGTGTAAATTTATCAGTTGAAGATAAAATTAGGTTAGCAAAGCGACTAGATAATTTTGGTATCAATATAATAGAGGGTGGTTGGCCTGGAAGTAATCCTAGGGATAAAGAATTTTTTAAAAAGATAAGATCTTTGAATCTTAATCAAGCAAAAATATGTGCATTTGGCTCTACTGCAAGGAAATTAGCAAATATTGAAAAAGACCCTAACTTGCTAGCACTTCTTGAGACTGAGGTTGATACCATTACAATTTTTGGTAAAACATGGCAACTCCATTCTAAGCAAGGATTAGGAATATCCGATCTAGATAATGCAAAACTCATAGAAAAGTCTGTAGCCTTTTTATCAAAAAATGGTGTTAGAGTTATTTTTGATGCTGAACATTTCTTTGACGGGTATGAACAATCTCAATCATTTTCTTTTGATATGCTAGATGCTGCTGTTAATGGTGGAGCAGATACTCTTGTATTGTGCGATACTAATGGTGGCTCACTCCCTAACTTTATTTATGATGTCACTAGAAAAATGGTTAAAAGGTATTCTCTGCCTATTGGGATTCATTCACATAATGACAGTGGTTTAGCTGGCGCAAATACATTAATGGCGGTATCAGCAGGAGCCTTGCACGTTCAAGGAACAATAAATGGTGTAGGTGAGAGATGTGGCAATGTTAGCTTAGCTACGGTGATACCAAATCTGGTTTTAAAAATGAATAAGCAAACAAAAACTGATTTAAATCTTTCTGGACTTTCTAGTTTAGTAAATTTCACATATGATATTATGAATATGCACCCTGATACACAGGCTCCTTTCATAGGTCAATCTGCATTTGCTCACAAAGGCGGTATACATGTAAGTGCTGTAATGAAAAATAGCAATATGTATGAGCATATAAAACCAGAACTTGTTGGGAATAAGCAAAGAGTTCTTGTTTCCGATCTTTCTGGAAAAAGTAATATTAGCTTTAAAGCAAATGAGTTGAATATAAAATTTAAAAATTCAAAAGAAATAACCAGCAAGCTTGTTTCTGAGGTTAAAAAACTTGAATTTGAAGGTTACCAGTTTGAGGCTGCTGACGCTTCACTAGAGCTAATTCTTAGGCGGCTTTCAGGTGAATATCGTCCTTTTTTCAAAGTATTGGATTCAAAAGTGCATATTTCTTATGATGAAAATGAAAATGAGAATACAGATGCTACATTAAAAGTATTAGTGGGGGAAGATATTGAACATACCGCCTCTGGCGGTGATGGCCCAGTAGACGCATTAAATAAGGCTCTTCGTAAGGCTTTATCTAGATTTTTCCCTGAACTCAAAGGTGTGAGATTAACTGATTATAAGGTTCGAGTGTTGAACGAACAGGAAGGTACCAGCGCGAAAGTTAGAGTTTTAATTGAAAGTGCATATGGTAATGAGTCATGGTCGACAATTGGTGTGTCAAAAAACATAATAGAAGCTAGTAGGCAAGCACTGAGCGATAGTTTTAATTTTCGCTTAGCTTCTTTATCTAATTGGAGAAAAGTTGATAATGAAGAATTACAATTATATAAATAATATGAAATCAAAAGATCAAGAAAAGAACAAAAAACAATCTAGTAACATATTGACAAGCGAAGACGGACAGTCTAAAAAGCTTGAAGAAAAAATAATTAGAAATAAAACGGGCTTAAAATCTGCTTTTAGCAAAGATGTTAATGATCCATCAGAGAGGGGACATGATTAAGTATTTCTTGCTAAGCCTCCATTAATACCGTTCTATAGCTATCATAACCTCCGCTGTGTTCCACAATCTTTTCTTCTTTAACCTCTAATAGTCTGGTTGAAAGTGAAGAGATAAATTCTCTATCATGACTTACAAAAATAATTGTACCTTCAAAAATACTTAATGCATGGTTTAATGCTTCTATGGATTCCATATCTAAGTGATTAGTAGGCTCATCTAATATAATAACGTTTGCTCTTTGTAAAATAATTTTTCCAAACAACATTCTACGTTGCTCTCCGCCAGATAGCACACTAATCGGTTTGTTAATATCGTCTTGGTTGAATAATAAGCGACCCAATGTTCCTCTTATTGTTTCTAAATCATCGTCCTTGTGACTCCATTTTGCCATCCAATCAATTAAACTTATATCGCCTTTGAATTCATCGCTATGATTTTGCGCAAAATAGCCAATAGATGCATTTTCTGACCATTTAATAATTCCGCTATCAGAAAAACCGCTTTCAATAATACACTTAAGGAGAGTCGTTTTACCGATTCCATTTTCACCAACTATACCGATTCTATCGCCAGTATTAATAGTTATATTAAATTTTTTAATAACATTTAAATCATCATATGATTTAGAAATATTTTCGATGTCGACTACTTTGTTATGAACTTTTTGTTCTTGTTTAAACCTTATAAAAGGGTAAACCCTACTTGAAGATTTGATGTCTTCTAATTTTATTTTGTTTATTTGGTTTGCTCTTGATGTGGCTTGCTTTGCTTTAGACGCATTTGCAGAAAAGCGACTAACAAATGATTGCAATTCTTTTATTTTAGCTTGTTTTTTTGCATTTTCATTCATGAGCGTTTCTCTGGCCATGGTAGCTGCAATCATAAAGTCATCATAGTTTCCATTGTATAGCCTAATTTCGCCATAATCTAAATCTGCCATATTTGTGCATACACTATTTAAAAATCGTCTATCATGAGAAATCACAATCATCAAACAATCTTTGTTTTTCAAAGTATTTTCGAGCCATCGAATTGTATTTATATCAAGATTGTTTGTTGGCTCATCCAATAACAAGATACCGGGGTCACCAAAAAGAGCTTGTGCTAAAAGTACTCGCAATTTCAAACCTGGTGCAATAGAGCTCATTGGTTTGTCATGGTCTTCGATTGGTATTCCTAGTCCGAGAAGTAGTTCCTCTGCATTCGCTTCAGCCGTGTAGCCATCCATCTCTCCAAACTCGACTTCTAATTCTGCAACTTTCATTCCTTCCTCATCGGTCATTTCTGGCAAACTGTAAAGTTTTTCTCTTTCGTTTTTGACTTGCCAGAGCAAATCATGCCCCATAATAACGCAATCGGATACTTTTATATCTTCATAGGCAAATTGGTCTTGGTTCAGTTTTGAAACACGTTTGCTTTTATCTATCGATACAGTACCGGAGGTAGGTTCTAGTTCACCCGTAAGTATCTTCATAAATGTTGATTTTCCAGAACCGTTTGCACCAATGAGGCCGTATCTATTATTATCAGAAAAGGCTACGGAAATACTCTCAAATAATGGTTTTGAACCAAATTGCATGGAAATATTAGATGTAGTAATCATATTTAATATAAGGTCTTTTTGTTAAATTTATTAAATTTTAGGAGGGAAGTTTAACAAAAACCAGTATACGATTAAAGCATGTAATTTAAAATTGTGAAAAATTTGTTGTTTAATTAGACAATTAAAATTCAAAATATAAACAAGGGTTAAGTATTATTAATATAGTAGGTAAAAATTGAATTGTTTTAGTAAAATTAAGCATGTCTAGGTTTCTTATAATACTTTTTCATTTAATAAGTATTGCTTCTTCACAAATTGTTCAAATTGGTGCAGGGAGCTATACAACCTCATTTCCTGGTACAGATGAAGCAGGTAGAAATGATTACCCATCTGGTCAGCCACAAACTACTGGACCCGCTTCAAACAAACATATTCCCACTAATGACTGGTGGTCGTCTTTAATTAAAAATGACCATGTAAGTAATCTTTTTAATTATCCTATGGCTCTTAAAACAGTAAATGCAGGATTAGTGGTTAGCTACATACCCTGGGGCGTATATGATGATCAAGAACCAATTATCGTTGGTCTCTCTGGGTTGAATTCATCAAAAGCCAAGGTGCATGATTTCTCTGATTGGACTGTGACCATGGATTGGACAGATACAAATAATTCTCTTAAAGCTACCTCCGGAATTGGCATGCCTTTTATTTATTTTAATAAAGACACTAACTCAGACGTTGAAATTGAAGTAAATCTTGGTCAAGTTACTATTTCAAGTGAAAAAATTATAATAGA
>CALKMQ010000131.1 GCA_938092125.1 uncultured bacterium | reverse complement strand
TCTGCTGTACTAACATGCGGGATGTGCAACTTGGCACCTGTAAGCTCAGCTAATTTTAAATCTCGAAAAACCATAATTGATTCTGCAATACTTGGGTTCCCCACTAACCCAAGCCTTGTTGAGACCTTACCTTCATTCATTAGACCATTTGCTCTAAGACACTCATCTTCGGCATGATTTATTATGGGCACTCCAAACATTTTTGAATATTCTAATGCCTTCCGCATAACCAAGCCATTTTGAATTGGTAGACCATCATCACTAAATGCTACCGCACCAGCTTGATGCATTAGACCCATTTCGCTTAATTCAATACCTTTCTGCCTTTTTGTTACTGATCCAATCGGGTGAATATGAACAGGTAACGGCTTTGACTTTTCTATTATATAATTTATGGATTCCGGGTTGTCTACTGTTGGTTGAGTATTAGGCATAGTACAAACCCTGGTAAATCCACCTGCTAACGCCGACATAGAACCTGACTCAAGTGTCTCCTTATCCCCATTCCCTGGATCTCTAAAATGAACATGCAAATCACAAAACCCATGTGTCAGAATCAAGCCACTACAATCAATGGTTTTAATTACATCTTGGTCCGGGATTTTACCTATTTCTGCTATTTTCCCCTCTACCAACAAAATATCAGCTTTTGATTGACTTTCTTTTAAAGGATCAACTATCGTAGCATTTTTTATCAATACTTTACTATCTAATTTATTAACCTTCATTTGTGTTCTCGACTTTAACCCCTAATAGCAAATATAGAATTGACATTCTTGAGGCAACACCATTAAGTACTTGATCTAATATTATTGCTTGGTCACTATCTGCAATTTGACTATCGATTTCTACACCTCTATTCATGGGACCAGGATGCATAATTACTAATTCTTTTTTTCTTCGATTAACCCTTTCGGAAGTAACACCAAAAAATCTCCGGTATTCTCTATTTGAAGGAACAAGTCCTATACCCATCCTTTCTCTTTGAATTCTAAGAATATTTACAGCATCTGCCCATTCGATTACTTCATCAATATCATAATTTACTTTTACTCCGAGATCACTAATATTTTCCGGGATTAAATTAGAAGGACCACAAACTGTCACATTTGCACCCATTGAAATAAGACCATATATATTACTTCTCGCTACCCTACTATGATTTATATCTCCAATAATTGCAATGTTAAGGTCTTTTATCTTACCGAATTTTTCTTGAATACTCATCATGTCTAAAATTGCTTGAGTGGGGTGCTCATGAGTGCCATCGCCGGCATTTACAACTTTCGCATCTATAAATTCAGTAAGATGTTTTGAAGACCCTGGAGCAGGGTGTCTCATAACTACAGCATCTATTTTCATAGCTTCAATGTTTTGTGCAGTATCTTTAAAACTTTCACCTTTTTTTAAGCTACTTGTTGAGGCTGAGAAGTTGACAGTATCCGCACTCAACCTTTTTTGGGCAAGCTCAAAGCTTATTCTCGTGCGTGTTGAATTTTCAAAAAATAAATTAACAATTGTCACACCCTGGAGTGATGGCACTTTTTTTATAGGCCGATTTAGTACTTTTTTAAATTCGAATGCAGTATCAATTATTTTTTGAATGTCTTCTTTTGGAAAATTTTCTAAACCTAAAAAGTGCTTATGGTCAAACATTATTCATCTCCAAATATTAAAAATACACCTTCATCAGTGTCTGACTCTTTTAATTTAACTGCTACGTGTTCACCATCATTAGTGGGAATATTTTTACCCACAAAATCAGCTCTAATCGGAAGCTCTCTATGCCCTCTATCAATAAGTACTGCTAAGGCAACAATTGAAGGACGACCAAAACTGTTGATCTCGTCAAGTGCTGCTCTAACTGTACGACCAGAGAAAAGAACATCATCAACTAGAACTACAATTTTCTCATCTAAATTAAAATTTATATCAGTGCTTTTGATTTCTGGCATTGTGAGTCTTTCTCTAAAATCATCTCTATGGAACGTAATATCTAAGGAACCCATAGGTACATCAATCTCTGTAAGATCCTTTATAAAAAATTTTAACCTTTGAGCAATAGGAACGCCTCTATTATGTATACCCAGCAATACTATTCTCGATATATCACTATAGTTTTCAACAATCTCATGCCCGATACGTACTATTTTTCTAGAAATATCACTAGATGTTAAAATTTTTTTATTTTTATTCATTTTTTTATTAAAAAAATTACAAAGAAGGAGAGAATAAGAAGAATTAGAGTTCCCTTTTTAGCCTCTCTGTACTATTTTAAAGGTAATATTCTTATCAAATTTTACAAAAAAAACGAGTACAGAAAAACTATAAATAAATTAATCTATATAACTACTTTTGTATATGTCGCTAACATGTAATCCAAGCTCTTTTAAATTTAAATTTGTAGTATCAACCGTAAGATTTATATTTTCTTTTTTGAACCATTGATTTTGCTTCCTAGCATACTGCCAAGTTTTATTCACAATGATATCAAGCAATTCATTCTTATTAATTTGCCCTTCTAGATAATTTGAAATTTGCTTATAACCTATTGAGTTGAGAGCCGGGAAAGTAATATTTTTTTTATTTTTTAGATAAATCAAGTTTTCAACTTCTTTAATCCATCCATTTTCTAACATTTTTAATGCCCTACTTTTGATGATTTTTCTGTGAACATCTCTTCTTAAAACCAAAAAAACAGTAAATAAATCTAGCTTTTTGGATTTATTCACTTTTTGATTGTCAAAGTGCTCTGAGAGAGTGGTTCCACTAATTTGGTATATTTCCAGGGCCCGAACTAATCGTTTTTTATTATTTATGTGCACAATTTTAGAATAAACTGGATCAATTTTTTTTAACTTGTCGTATAAAAATTCAGGATTTTCATCATACTGTTTTTCTAAGCTTAATCTTATCAAATTATCTGAAGAACTTTTATCAAAAATACCGCGCGTGATTGCGCGGTAATACAGGCCTGCTCCGCCAACAATAATCGGAGTAAAACCATTTTCAATAACATCATTTACTTTTGATAAAACCATATCAGAATATTTACCAGCAGATACGGTCTCATTAGGGTCTTTGATGCCAATAAGGTGATGTTTAATTGACATCATCTCATTTTTATCAGGCTGAGCTGTCCCAATTGGCATTTTCTTATATATTTGCCTAGAATCAAGTCCAATAATTTGACCATTTATTTCTTTTGCTATACTAATTCCCACCTCAGTTTTACCGATAGCAGTTGGTCCAATTATAGTTAATATTTTTTTCAATTAATTAATTGCTATGTTTACAAAAAAGTTAAATCAATGTACAAACCTCGTATTAAAATATGCATAAATTTTGACAATGGGTAAGCGTAGTATTATAATTTTTCGTCATGGCAAATCTGATTGGGACGCAACATATAGCAAAGATCACGACAGACCATTATCTTATAGAGGAATAGAAGCATCAAAAAAAATGGGCCTTTTTTTGAAAGATATCAAGACGATACCTGATATTATCATTTC
>CALKMQ010000130.1 GCA_938092125.1 uncultured bacterium | reverse complement strand
AATTTATTCTCTAATTTGCTTATTCGACCAACAGCATTTTTTGCAATTAGTTTCGTCCTATGCAATTCTTTTGTAATAGTTTCTAACCTTAACTCATATTGGTCGTGTTTAGTAGAAGCACAACTACAAATAAATAGACATAATATAATTATATAATGGTTCATGAAGTTAAAAATACAGGAATTGGTTTGAATACTAAGGCAGGTGGAGAAAAAATATAATACTAAAACATATTAATAAAATATATTTAATTAAAAAAAAGCCGGTCAGTACGCTTACTTTTTACAAAAATTCAAAAATCGATGTAAAAAGTAAACGATACAGGAATAAAGATGGTTATAATGCTATTTAAAAGGGCAAATCGTCATCTTCAATCGGATTTGGCGTTGGCTCTTGCTGCGATGGTACAGGACTCATTTGTGGAGCCTGCTGCGAGGGCTGTGGAGAATTTTGTCGCTGGTATTCACTTTTGTAAGCATAATGAGTAGCTCCTTTTTCTGATACTTCTCTTCTTTTTGCTATGACGATATTGACCCAGCCATTTTCATCTACATGTTCTTGTAACTCACTTACTTTAAAAGCAGCATTAATTAAACTACCACCATTATCAAAAGTCTTTTCTCTTAGGGAACATTGATTTATATAAACTCTATCTTGAGACATTTTCACCTCTTTTGTAAATATTTTTTATTAAAAACGAAGCAAAACATACGTATCATATACGTTTGGCCAAAATTAAAAGAGTTAAAAAATATATTTTTCTATTTGATACATAAATTATTTTAAGACAGGGTACATATCATAGTTTTGATCATCAAAATATTTAATTCTGTTTGGCATAGATGACTCAATTTTTTGTTTCAAATTTGAGGATATTCTATCGGCTCTAAATCTTACAGCAAAATAAGGAAGATAGCTTTCAGCAATATCTTCACGAGATGGATGATCTTGAGCGTATGAGGAAATAAACCCACAATCTTTTTCTTGCGCGATTAGCCATAAACTATCCTTCGAATGATATTGATCAAGCGAAGTATGAGCTGCTTCATGTATAAGCGTTTCTTCAAGAATACCTTGATCTTCATAATTTTTTATCGAATAGTCCGTATGAATTAGTAGATTGTTATTACCGCCACCAAAAGGAAATTCTCCTCGATGAATCCAGACTGTTTTGACATCCTTTCTAAGTTCAGTTGGCAACTGCCCAATAACAGGAGCATATTTTTCAGCCTGAATTATTGCCTCTTGATAAGAACCAAATTCTGGATTTACTTGAATTTCAATTTGAATACTATCATCATAAATAGCTGGAAATAAATATGGCTGAATAGTAATCCAATCAGCTACTCTTCTATCAAACATCACTCTTTCTTGTCTTCCATTATATAATAATCTGACAAAAGTTGAAATATCTTCTGGAGTGACTATTTCACTGTCAATAAATATAGTACCATGGAAAGGAGGCTCTTTAAGCGCTTCGCATTTATAATCTATGGTCAAGTTAGTAGAACTATTTGACTGACAACAAAATTGTACTAGACAAATAAAACCAGCTAAAACTACGTTTTTAATTAAATTATTAAGCATTCTGTATTGTTTTTATAAAAAAAGTTGAGACCACTTTTTGCAAATATTTTCAAAGTTTATCGCCATATTTGCGGGACTTGAGCTTGGCAATGAGACATATTTAATGTTAGGGTTTAATTTGAAAAACTTATAAAACATTTGTTCGGATTTTTTCCCATTAAAACCAATCACTTTTATTAAAGGATTGGTTTTTGTTAACGAGTCAATATTATTTGGTCTTTCATTTTTAATATTACTATCAAGACTTCCTTTTCGATTCGCACTATGGGCTACATCCCAGAGGCCTATTTTTAATGAATTTAAAAAAACCTTTTTATCATCATAACTTATTGGTGTTTCCTTTTCTTTTAAGTAAGAAAGAATACTCCATATTCTGTTTCTTGGGTGACCGTAATATTGATTTAATTCAATCGATTTTATTCCAGGTAATGATCCAAGAATTAAAATTTCCGTGTTTTGAAAAATTAATGGTTCAAAAGATAAATTGAAGTCAGGTTTTTCATTCATATTTATTTTGTAATTATATAATTAGATGCGTTCAAACCTGAGCATACTGCACCTTCGATGCTTCCATTAACAGTATTCTGTCCAGAAACAATAATACCGTCGTCTAAAAAAGAATTCTGTTGTTTAAAAAAATCTTTATTTTGATTGATTGTAGCTCTTTTTATATCAAAGCGTTTTACAAGGTCATAGTTTGATTCCGAGCCACCAAAATAATTCGACAATTTCTTTTTAATCGTATTAACTGGTATATCTAAAATAGAATAGTCACCAAGAATCGATATAGAAAGAAGATTATTTGATGCACAATAAGAAGGACTGACTTTATTTAAAATTGCAATATTATTGATCAAGTCATCCTTTGGAAACAAATGTATATATTTTCCATTTACTATATCAATATCAGTTACAAAATATAAATTACATACAGGATTATATTCTGCAGATTTTATATTAATTAACTTCTCACTACCTCCTGTAAAAACAATATTATCCGCTTTTATATCAGTATTGTTACTGAAAGATAAAACCTTACTATCGCCAACTTGTATTAGTGTATGATCAAATAAAATATTTTTTCCATTTATATTATTTGAGATCGAATCAGGTATTTTTTGCATGCCATTTTTCGGAATACAAGCCATCCCCTTACTAAAATTTGAGAAAACGTATTTAAAAAATTTTGAAGAAGTATTTAAATCTTTTTCTAAAAATATACCAGCGAAGAAAGGGTAAAAAAAGAGTTCTATAAATTTCTCAGAAAATTTTCGCTGTTTTAGATACTCTAGCGTAGTCAGGTCCAAAGAAGTGTCATTCTCGATTCTGTAATTCGATAATTCAAATATCAGGATTAAAACTTTAAATTTGTCTGAGAAACTCGATATCGAAGAAAAAAGACTACTAAATAAATTTTTAGGATCTCTAAATGGGTCTGAGACCATATGAAACTTTGTCCCATCATGTATTATGGATCCCGGCTTAAATAAATGCAAATCGATATTTTTTAAATTTAAAAATCGGCTAGACTCTTTATACGCAGTATTATAGACCTGAAAACCGACATCAAATATGTAATCATTCTCATATATGGAACCTACCCTGCCACCAACTCGGTTTGATTTTTCTACAATCAAATATTCTTTTTTGTGTTTTTCTAAGATAGATGCGCAAGCCAAGCCTGAAAGCCCAGCACCAACAATAACTGTTTCAACTCTGTCCATTTTTATATGTATTTTGGAATCATTAGATGTGCGATATTAATTAACATAGATAATTGATTAATATTATTTATTACTAGCTTTATAAATAAAATATTGAAGAAATAATCGAACTATGAAACGAAAAGACAAAGCAATTGTTATTGGAAAAACACTTGAAGAACTTTACCCTACCACCCCAATTCCTCTAGATCATAGTAGCGCATACACTCTTTTAGTTGCTGTTATGTTATCCGCTCAGACAACAGATAAAAAAGTAAATGAGGTCACCCCGGTTCTTTTTAACGTAGCTGATACACCTGAAAAAATGTCAAAACTAGATGTAGAAACAATCCAAAATATCATCAAAGAGATTGGATTAGCTCCGACCAAGGCAAAAAATCTTCATAAAATGGCTTTTCAACTAATTGAAGGTGGTGGCGTAAAAGAAGACTGGACGTACCTTGAAAGCCTTGCTGGAGTTGGTCATAAGACTGCCAGCGTGGTAATGTCTCAGTGGTTTAATGTTCCTGCTTTCCCTGTTGACACCCACATACATCGCCTTGCTACTAGATGGGGTTTGTCAAATGGGAAAAATGTAGAAAAAACCGAATTAGACTTAAAAAAGCTGTGGCCTGAAAAAGCATGGAACAGAAGACACTTGCAAATTATATTTTTTGGAAGAGAGCATTGCCCTGCCAGAGGTCACAATCTAAACGAGTGTTTAATATGCTCATGGGCGGCATCAAAAAATCGCATTTTAATGGAAATGATAAATAAAAAATAGTATCCATTCTATATTTTATATCTGGGAATTTCTGGAACGAAGGAAAACTCCCCAAACGCTTAGCCTCAATATTGCTGAAAAAATCATCACAAAATGAATTACGTTATCTAAATAGGTAATACTAACAAGGTTTATTTCCTCCCGAGTTAAAACCCCACCTATTAGTCCACCAACAAAAATAGATAATCCTCTGAAAAATATTCTTTTAGAAGTCACTTTAATCATTTTTTTATTTTCCATGTGTTCATAAAGACGATTATCTAAAGCAAGTGCTCTTCCACTGAACATTAAAGAAGCTAAGGACGCGATAACAATAGCACCTGGCAAAATTAATTCTTTTGGCAAATAAAATAACCCAACCCAAAATAAAGGAAAAATTGCAATCCAAAAACTTGTGAAGCGTATAGCATTATAGGATCCAGTGCTATCAATTCTTTTACCCCAATAACGCATACTAAAAAGACCAAGTATTTGACTGACATTTATTAGAATAGCTAGTTCAATATAATTAAACTGAAGGTCCCTTAACCAATAAACCATCATCAATGGGCCAGATACGTGGAAGGAAAATTCAGAAAGAGAGTCATAGGTTATGAAACGTTTTAATTTTCCAGTCAATGTACCTGCACTATCATCAACTTTACTTTCTTCATCATCAACAGTATCTTCAGGCTCATATTGTCTTTTCAGATAAAAAATACATCCAAAATTTGCTAGTATGCCGATACAAAAAATCAATGCGAAACCATTAAACAGATTTGAGTCTTTAAATGAATTTAAAATAGCACCTGCCAAAAGAGACGATATAAGCATAAAAATTCTTACAACTTGTGAACGGTTACCGAAATAACGACCTCTTAATCTTCCTGGTACAAGATAACCCATCCAAGAAGTCCATGGGGACATCTGTGACATAGCCAATGCATAGTAAGCACAAATAAAACAGAGCAGTAAAAAATAATTACCAGAAGAATATCCAGCAAAAAAAATCAAAGGGATTGTAATAGTTTGAATTGATTTTAATATGATCAAAAGCTTTTTTCTTGAGTGCAAAATATCATAAAACCAGCCTGTCATATTTTGAAATAATGCTCCGAAAAATATTGGGAAAGTGGACAAAATTGAAATCTCAAAACTCGTGTATTTTAAATATTCAAAGAACGCGCCGAAGTAAGTTTCTACAGAACCATACATTACTGCCCACCAAGAACCTTCCACCGTTGAAATTTTAAGTGATGACCGTATAGCTTGTGAGTGCCTTTTTTTTCTTTGAACCATAAGTGCTTTTAAAATAAAATTCTTTGTTTTTAACCGGTCGTCTGCATTGCAGCTGCAATGTGATTAATGCTGAGAAAAATGGCATTGTCTAATTCCACATTTTTTTCATTTACAGACCTGTACCTATTTAACAATTCTGATTGAGCACAGTTTAAAATATCTGTAAAAGGATTTCGAAATCTAATCGAACTGTCTATTATCTTATTTCGCTCAAGTAGCGTATCGTATCCTGTTATTTTTTTGTATGCATTTAGCAATAAGTTAAACTCACTTTCAACCGCATTATGAAATGAAATTTCTTCTTTTGATTTCGAATATAATAATGATATTTCCAGTCTTGATCTTGCCATTTCAAAAGACATATTATCAAGCAACTGCCTAAAAAATTTTGATTGCATAAAATAAGATTTCATTTCTTCAAGGTTTTTCTCATTTTTCACAGCCTTATCAAGTGCCGTTCCCATACCGAACCAACCGCTTAAATTATATCGTATTTGAGTCCATGAAAAAACCCAAGGTATTGCTCTAAGATCATCAAACCCCAGGACACTCTCTTCCATTTTTTTTCTCGATGCTGGACGTGAAGTAATTGGAATTTTGCTAATATGATTTATGGGTGTTGCCTTAAGTAAAAAATGCCAACATCTTTCGCTAATAATCTTTTCTTTATATGTGTCATAAGATTCATCTAAAATTTCTTGAAGTATATCAACCTGATTATCTTTGGGTTCACTACTTTTACTTAAAGCAATTATCTGCGCGCTCACTATTTGTTCTAAGTGTCTTTTTGCAATACTAGAAGAACCATATCTATAATTAATCACCTCACCTTGCTCTGTAAAGCGAATCTTTCCATTCTGGCACTCATTCGGAAGACTTAAAATAGCTTTATTACTTTTGCCTCCCCCTCTACTAATTGAGCCACCGCGACCATGAAAAATTCTAAAATCAATTTCTTTATTCTTCATAACGTTAGAAATCGCAATCTGACTTTCATTCAAACAAAAGTTTGCCATTCCAAAACCGCCATCTTTATTACTATCCGAATACCCAAGCATTATTTCTTGAAAATTGTCTCTATTTTCTAAATGTAATCTGTAAGTACTATCTTCAATTAATTCGCTTAACAAAAGGGGTGCATTTTTTAAATCAGATATTGTTTCATACAACGGTATAATATTTAAATAAGATGTATTTTTTTTCAAATCGAATGTAACTAATCCGGTTAGTTTTGCTAAAAAAAGAACTTCAAGGATATCACTTTTTGAGTGTGTCATGCTCACGATATAAGAGGAAATTATTTTTTGATCAATTTCGAAGGCGTCTTTAATCATGTCAAAAGTGCTTAGGACTTCCTTAACAAGGATAGAGGCGCTTCCTTTAATTGAATTTATGCACTCATTATCAAGGTGAATAAATTCATTAAGAAGTTCACATTTCTTTTGCTCCTCAATTTTTTTATAATGAATACCCGGTTTTATGAATTCTATTATTTCAGCAATTGCTTTCTCATGCATGTCAGAGTGTTGACGTATATCAATACTTAAATAATACAAACCAAAAACTCTTGATCGAACTAAAAGGTCTTTCATTAACCCATTTAATAGCATACCACCATCGTGAACACTATTTAAAAAATCAGCAATCATTTCTAGATCAAGACGAAATTCAGTTGAAGAATAAGAGGACTTAAAATCATTATTTATTAATGCTTCAAGATTTTCCAATTTTTTACAAATACATAATATTTTTAATCTCAAAGGTTCATATTGATAGCGATTAATTATGCGTTCATCTAGTTTGATAAGATGTAAGTCTTCTTTGATCGATTTAGATAAGATACTGTGGTCAATGCTTTCTTCGACATGAATACTTAGGTCATCAAATAATATGTTTAAATCATTTAAATATTTTTTAATTATTAGGCTAATTTGGTTTTTTAAAGCGTCTTTTGTCACTTGACTATTTACGTTCGGGTTACCGTCTCTATCACCACCAACCCAACTATGAAAAGATAATACATTTTCCAATTCAACCTTTTCTCCATAGTATTCTGAAAAAGAAAATTCAAGATCATTCAATAAATCAGGAACAGCATCCCAAAGTGCTTCAACGGTACTATTAATTGTATTATTTATTTCATCTTGAACTGAAATACTGTGAGATCTTATATCATCAGTCAACATTATTAGTCCACATAATCTTTTTGCTTCGTTCTCATAACGAGCACCGTCACTAGCACTTAGGTCTTCATTTAAAATCAAATCAATTATATGAAGAAGTTTTTTTTGTTTGTTTATTATTGATTGTCTTCGAGTTTCTGTAGGATGAGCAGTAAAAGTAGGATGAATAGACACACTTCGTACAATATCCAGTGCTTCTTTAAAATCAACCGAGTTTTCTTTTAAGTATTTTATAGAAGCAGGGATTGAGTCTATTTTTGGGTGATTTTTATTTGAAACTTTGTCTCTATCATTATTTATGGATATGATTTCATTTAACTCAGCTTGGTTTAAAAGATGAAAATAGGTGCCTATAAACTTCATACCTCTACCTAATTCATCGACAGACCAAGATTTAAATTTTTCAACGATTTCGTATCGCGCTATTTTAATTTTTTCGCCAGCAGAAATCATGGCACTCATACATTCAATTAATTGATCATGCTTTTCTTTGCTTAAGCCACTAGAAGCATCTTCTAATAGGGTTATAATGTAGGTAGACTTATCTATCATACTTTTTGAAAGATGACAAGCACTTGCAAAGCTTTTTATTTGATTATTTAGCACGAAAGAATTTAAAGGTCTTTATCAAAAATTTATAAATCGTAATTACCTTTTTTCCATAGAAAAATAGAATAAGCTCTTAAACCAACACTGAATAAAACTATTAAGACAATTGTAGGTGTTAATTCAACAATAAAAAGGCCATAGTAGTGCTGATATAATATGCTAAAGGTTAGGCCCAACGCTATACCAAAAAGCATTGTAATAAAGTGAGATAGCTGAGCTAATATTTTAAATGATTTTTTCATATTTTTATTTTTGTTTTTTTATATAAGAATTGATATTTATAATTTTTTAAAAAAAGTTAATCTTTTTTGATTTTTTTGTCACTATAGCTTTTAGCAATTGTGATTAAGAGCCAAGCACAAATGAGAATTGGCACAACACTATCGTTTTCATAAGGGATAAGTGCTATAACCCCTATAACCGCAATAACGAGACTGAAGTCAGCGAATAGTTCATTTTTAACAAACAATTTTTTTAACCTGTTCATCATTTTAAATATGAAGTTTTTGGTTACTGAAATGAAGCACAATAAAAAATCATGAGAATTTATTTAATTTAGAAAGTTAAGTTTACTCATAATTAATTTTTTAATTATTAAATAAGGAGTTTTAAATGAAATCATATTTTCAAGGTATAATCACCGGTAGCGTAGCTGTAGCATCAATTTTGGTATTTATGGGTCAAACTACTATTGATAAACAAATAAAAGATCAATTAAAAGAACTAGAATCCTTACAATCTGAAATAGATATACTTGGAAAGTCTATGTCTGAGTCTTTTAATGAAGATCCTAATATAAATTTAAGCTCAGCTGATAATGTTGCTATTACCCAATTAAATAAAAAATTCGATAAATTAGATCAAAAACTAGTTTCTATGTTTCAAAGATTAGAATCAAAAATAGAAGAGACAACTGTATCAATAGAAGATAATAATGGAATATTACAGGATATATATACTGATGGGTTACCATGCAGCAAATAGAAGATTAGATTTTCTTTTTAAATATCTACTTTAGCAGAACCATTTTTTTAGAAATAGCACTTTTATCGAATTGAATTGTATAAATATAAACTCCTCCAGCTACTAATTCATTTTTAATATTAGTTCCATTCCAAGTGATAGAATTAAATCCAGCGTTTTGACTTCTATCTATTAGCGTCGTGACGAGTCTCCCCAGCATATCATGTATGGTAACCTTTACCTTTCCTTTTGAGGATAGGTTGTAACTAATGTTAGTTACGGGGTTAAAGGGGTTTGGGAAATTACTAAAGAGCTTGATGTTCTTTGGCATAAACGGTTTGTCATCAAGAGCTAAAAACCTGTCTGTGCTTATCTTCGCTCTAATATTAGCATTGCCGTAGGACGATAAAATATCACTAAAATTGATCCCATCTGTGGAATAATACGAAGTACCTGCACTTGGGCTAAAATCATCAAAAGGAACAGAGTAAGTATCATCAGCAAATTTAACAGATATAAAGAATTTCTGACCTAAGAATACAGGTATTGAATCGATCGAGGCAGATAACCAACCAGAATTATCAGCATAACCAATTTTTGAAGGCATTAATGATTGCCCCGGAACAGTGCCATTAAATGAATCGTAGATGTTTAATTCCCAGCTTATTGCTGATCGAACGCCAAAGTCGACCTCCGTTATATATCCATCGTACTCAGCAGTAAATTCAACAGCAGACCACTTATCTGAAGAAGTTGAATTCCCAAAACCATAATAAGACATGCCTCTCTTATCGTATGCAATCGCATAACCTTTTCTTGGGCGGTATTGAATATCAAGATACATAATAGAATCAGAATCACTTATGTTTTCAAAAGAAATATTTGTTTCTAAACTATCATATCTACTTGATGATGGGTATGAATAATCATCAAAAACACGATTATTTTCTGTTCCGGGAAAAGGGTCACCAGCATCACCTCGATTATATTCAAAATCTAAATCATCATAGCCGTCTGCCTCTTCAATATCAACTAATTTGTGATCATCATCATCATTTACAAAGCCACCACTCATTGCATTCAGGCCATAATTTTGATTTTCATCTATGTGATATATCATTAATCCTTCTCCATTCAAATTGGAATCAAACCCTTTTTTTTGACGGTTTTCGATTAAAAAATATCTGTTCCAATAATAATCATCTTCCCAAACTTTTAGTACGGAACCCGTTGTAGCAAAAGTACTAATACTAGCACTAGAAATATTTTGATCAATTACAACTGGTTCTACCCAACCTAACTGCAATTTGCACCAAGATGACATATGGGCTGGTACATCACCCGCAAAGCCTAACCAACTACCCGAAGCCATTAAGCACCATTCTCCTAAGCCCTCGGAATCACCATTTGCAGAGTTTTTATCATACAAGTCAGGTAGTCCTAAGATATGACCAAATTCATGTGCATATACACCCATAGGCCTAATAACATCAGTCCAACACTCTCCTCCCCCAGCAAGTTCAGGGTTTACAGCATAAGTACTAACAATTATATTATCGCCATTCACACCAATGTCATTTGTTACATATTCTTCATCTAACGAACTTTGATGAGGCCAAATATTTGAATTTCCAGGGCTCCATTCAGCGCCACAACCAGAATAGACGATAATTATACCATCTACATAACCATCATCATCTCCTGAATTTGGAATGTTATCAGGACCATCATTATCATAAAGAGCATAATTAAAATCATCATCAGCTAAAGCAGCAATTTCAGCAACAAAACCCTTTGAGTTTTCAACTGCTTCACTCATTGATAAAGTGGATTGATACCAACCCTTAGCTTCTCCATCAACTTCAAAAGCGCCATAGGATATTTCATCATAGTATTCGCTCATTGTACCAGTAGCGTTGTTATCGAAAAGAAGATTGTTAAAATCTGTCGCACTAAAATATGTCTCTGAGACGTCAGAATATTGACCTAAAAGCACAGGCATGTTAAAGGTCATTTGGATATTTCTATCTTGCATGTTTCTACTATTCGATATTCTTTTTATCCATCCCGGATTGCCGTAGTCTGCTCCAATATTTTGGTTGCGAAAATTCCGCATTACTTGCTCTGAGATCTTTCCTTTACTTGGTGGGTTTATAGGCCAAAGAATAGAAAAAAAATAAATAATTAATAGTGCTATTTTTTTCATTACATACATAATACCTATATTGGACGTTTGATAATTTTAGTTAAAAAAAGAGGCACCTTTAAAGTGCCTCTAAAAAGAAGTTAAATGTTTTTTTAGATACTACTTTGTAGCAGCTTTTTTAGCAAAAAGTTTCTTCCACCAACTAGTTGATTTCTTCCCACCTTTGTTTTGATCTTTTAAAGAACCTTTTTTATCTTTTGGTTTTTCAATATCTTCTCCACCAGTGAGAGCTTTCTCTCTCTTTTTAGAACCTCTTTTTCCACTGCGAGAAGCCTTTCTTTTCCTCGGCATTTCTTCAGCGAATGCAAGAACAATATTACTTTCAGAAGTATTTTCTACTGGAACTGCAATTTGGTCTACTGAACCTATTCCTGCAAAAGCAGAGGTAAGTAACATCAAGGTCGCAAATAAAGTAACCGACATTCTTTTTAATTTATTTAACATAGATAATATCCTTTTTAGTTTCGTAGTAAGTAAGTATTATAAGTTTAATATAGAAACTTCAATCATGATTGTCAATTATTTATATACTAACGCTATCAAATTCCTCTTCATCAATTTCATCCATTTGCTTGAAAAAGCTTTTTATATATTCATCATTAATAATTTTATCTTTCATTAAATCGTATTCATCCTGATTAATTGCACCTTCATCCAAAGCTTTTTTTAAGTCTAAAAGCTCTTGGCCTTTGGTAATTGTATTATTGTAATGAAATTGGCCTTCTGCTTTATTTAGGGATCCACAAGAACTAACCATAACAATTGATAAGATACTAATTAATAACATATACAAACTTCTCATTATAAATCTCTCTTCCTAAACGTATACTTTTAAAATCAATAGTTAACTTATGTAATATTATCTAATCATTTATTATACTATTTTTTTGATTCTCTTAATCTAATCCACACACTGTCCAATATTGTTCATAGAATTAACCTATGGATTTAAAACCTATTTAGAATACCCACCCAAAGGATATTCCGATCCAGGGCGCACTAAACTTACCCAAACTCAGATAATACCCTTTTACGCCAAATAATAGGCCTTCAGTAATATAATAACGGTATCCACTACCTATAAAAAGCGTTGACTGATTTTTTTCTACTACCTCACCATTCATTTCAAGAGTCCCATCAAGTAATGTCATACCTCCTCCAATCTCAAATCTATGCTCACCAGCACCTACTAAATAAGCTGCACCAAGGGGATAGAATTTTATGAACTCATTATCAGAAACGTTGCTTGTACCGTTTTCTTTTTCAAAGCCATATCCTAAGCGGGCAATGATACTGTTCGTAAGCATACGTTCATAATTCAACGTTTTTGTATAACCAGCACCACCAAGTTCAGCATATATATTATTTTTTTGGCAGAAAACAAATCCCATAAAAAAAGAAATGATTATAAGAAATTTTATTTTATACCAACCGAACATGCTAAAATTCCTAAAACAATAAACAAAAACTAACGTTTATCTTTTTTATCCTCTAAAGAGAAAACAAAACCAAAGACGGCTCCATAAATGGTGCTGTTTAAAGGAGAATTTGTAATAGCACATCCTTGAGTGCATCCGTAGTATTTGTAATATAAAAACCCTAATAATGAACCGACTAATACAATAAATATTTTTTTCATTTTTTTGTTAGGTCACCTTCCCAAGAAAGGACTCCACCACGAAGGTTCAGGACATTAAAATTTGATTCAATTAAAATTTTTGTGGCTCTACTAGACCTCGCTCCCGATCTGCAATAGGCGATTATATTTTTATTTTTTAATGAATCTATCTCGCTCAATCTATCTTGGATTTCATGCAATGGTATATGAATAGAGTTTGGAATATGCCCACTATCATACTCACTACTTGTTCTAACATCAATAAACTGATAATTACTATCGTTTAAATACTCTCTTGCCCTGGCAGGACTTATTGTGGGAACATTGGCTTGTGCTCGCGAATAAAAAAGAAAACCTACAACCAAAACGGCAATTAATATATAAGTAGAATTCATATTAAAAGTTAATCAACTATTTCAAAAAATAGTTGATTGATTTTTTATCCAAAACAAATTCATTCAAAAATTTATGTCCAGGTTTAGTTTAGCTTTGCTAGCAAAAACATCATAACTCGGTCTAACTGAGAACTTCATTTTTTTGCCATATTTAAATCTAACCTTCTCTCGTTTATCATGGATAATTTTGAGACCATGAAAAACATCGTAATAATAAGAACCTACTATTGCAATGAGCCCAAGAGCACCTAATGCTGGAGCACCACCAGAATAAGAAACATACTCATAAACCTGATTCAGTTTATAACGAATTGAATCATTCCCCGTTATTTCTAGAGGAATTTTTTCAAATCTAGTTTCGTTTTCTAATCCTTGGTTCATAATAAGAATTTCATAATCTGAATCACGCCATTCTTTTTTTTCAATGTTGTTTGACATTGAGGCAATCAAGGAAGCTAAACCGCCTAATGAAATATACGTCAGTTTTGTCGCGATGGTCTTTTCGCTTGCATAGCGATGAATCATACCCGGTATTGGTATAAATGCAAGCCCAACACCAATTGACATTCTACGATTCATATCTTGGTATTCTTCAAAAGTCATTTCCTCAGGAACAGGATGTAATGGCGTCTCACTAAGAATTTCACTCTGCTGATTCGATTGACAGATCAATAATGATGAGAGCATAGAAATAATAACCAAATTTTTCATAAACAATCTCCTATTTATCAAATCTAAACCGAAAAAGTATTTTTTACTAGTTGTAAGCTATGTACCTCATGATGAGTGTTTTTATTTTTTAATTTGGTACAAATGTTATGTCATTCAACCCAAAAACATAATCAGTTCTGATACTATTACTCCAGGATGTTGGCATTGTATTCGAACTAAAATTTCCAATATATAAATATGCACTAGAATTGATCTTTATGTTTCCATATCTGTTTTGGATTGAGCCATTAGGGCTGGCATAGGATCCTCCGGACCCATTTAAAGCTACCCCAACAAAATATTCTGTGCCTCAAGTTAACGATGCAGCAGTTTCTAAGTTAGTATAGGTCCAATTATTGCTAGAGGAATTTGAAACACTACCTAAAAATAGGCCATCAGACCAGCGCCATAAATAAACAGTTTTTGTACCATTATAATATCCACCTAATTGGGTAACTGTACCATTCGTTTGCGGTGTAAATCTATAGCCCCTTAGATAAGTCCAATCTAATTCTACTAAAATTAATAGATTAGAATAAAGCTAATTATGTGAAAGCGTAAAAATCAGATAGAACTTTTAAAGTAGAAAACCCTATAAATACGGTTCTTTGATTAAGTGCAAGGAACAAAGTCTAGCAATAAAACATCTCGAAATCCTTCATTAATACCATCAAGCGATTCTATTGGTGAGACACTGTGCCAAACTGATTTGTCAAAATAATATGAGTCAAAAAAATCTTCTTGCAACCAACTTATCATCGCTATTTTGGATGGAGCCTTATTTTTACCATAAAATAGATTTTCACCAAGCGCTATATTGTGTCGTTGAATAAGGTGCTGTACTGTAAAAGCTTCATTATCACGATGAATACCTTCAGGCGTCGGCAAGCCTGGATTACCAGGAAAAGATCTAATCTTAATTTGATGTACTCCAATTTTCCAAGATGCATCCTTACTGGTAATAGAACTAGGCAAACTTTTAAAGTCCATGCGTATCAATGCATGCAAAAAATGGTTTCCGATTGTAGAGTCTTGTAATTTGGCAAAACCCCTTTCAAATCCACCGTTAATAGGGTTTGTTTTTAAACTTTGATAAAATGTATTATCAGGTTGATAAGTCAGGCTTAACGTTCTTTGATCTAAATTGAAAACGCCATACCTCCTTAGCCGGTAGCTGCCATTATCAGCCATATGCAAGTCAACCTCCAATGTATCCCAATCACTAATAAAACTTTCACGAGAGTAACTTTTAGATTGAGGGAATATAAAATACTTCGATGGCACGAGGGCGAAGCGATCTTTAAGAATAGTATTAGAGATATCTAATTTGGATGATAAACTAATAGTGTCATCACGCACTGTAGATGAAATATTATTCATTAGAACCTTAAAGTTAATAACTGTTAAATAGCAATATTTTAAATGCATGCCCTTCATCAATATTTTTAGGCAATTTTAAAGGACTGAATTATGAAATGTAAAATTGAAGATATAAATAAATGATACTAAAGCAATATTTGAACTTACAGATATTATTTCATTCTTTACACTAAAATAAAAAATGTAATTTTTACCAAGTTTTATTCATTAGCTATGCTTAAGTCCGTACGCAATTGAATCAATATATTTAGCCATATTTAAACAATCCTCAGTAACTCCCCCTAAGTCATGAGAAGTAAACTCTATTGTAATTTGGCAATAACCGACGATAAGGTCGGGATGGTGATTTAGTTGTTCAGCTTTTTTTGATAACACATTAATAAAATCTATACTTTGCATATAAGAATCAAATTTTATTTCTTTTTTAATCTTATTATCTTTATAAAACCAATCATTTAGTTTTAGTAAATCATTTTCAATCTCTTTTATATTTCTTAATCTATTCATTATTTCAATAACACCATTTTCTTCGTTTGCGTGAATTCTCTCGTTTGAATTGTATATAGGTATAATCCTGCTGATACAGATCTATTATTATCATTGGTCCCATTCCATTGGATTGTTTTATATCCGGCAGATTGTTCGCTATTTACAAGCGTTTTAATTTTCCTTCCTCTCATATCGTGTATCGTGATATTTACCATACCACTTTGTGGTAAGTCGTATCGTAGTAAGGTATTCGGATTAAATGGATTAGGAAAATTTGAATGCAGTAATGGTAATTGTGGTAAAGTATTTTGCACGTCATTATTCAATTGTTCACCCGTAAAATAAAGACCAAAAACTATCATCATTTCATCAACACTAAGCAACCCAAATTCGACTGTTTCATCAGTATCATTAAAGTAAGTTGCCTCCATTTCAATACCTTCATTTTCATTAAAAAACAAAGGCGGATCAAATTTCATCACTGGTGGATGCTCCCAGTCATAGGAGATATAAATCAATTCTCTAGAATCTGGTTCATTTTGGTTAATTCTAAACACTTTAAAATTAGTATTAAGCTTGTGGGCATGAGAAAATAGCTGAAAGATATTAGCCGGTTCACCAATCTCTTGATTAATCCAAAATTTTGAAGAAATTGTGGTCTCTTGGTTTGGAGGTAAGTAGATATCATTATTACTCAACTGTAAAATTTCTGCAACATGATTTATATCAGCTTCATCAGAAAAGTAAAAATTATTATAGACCTCTCCTACTATTGTATCATTTGAATAATTCGCATAATGGGAATTCAAATCGAATCCAAACGAAGGGTCTATCTTTAAAGCAACCCCTTCAGGAAAAGTGTAATCGAATAATCGAGTTTGCGTTCCGGATATGAACTTTTGAAATTGCATCTGAAATAAAACACCAGGATTTACAGTTCCATCAAAATTTCTAATATCCCTAAATACTTCTTTTGAGGGCAAATTGTTTTGAGGCACGCCATCATATGTATAAACTATAAAATGATGACTACCAGGCCTCATCGTAGATGCTATTCTATTTACATAAACATAGCTGGGTGTATCTATCTCAACATAGTAAAACAATTCTCGCTCAAATTGAGGCGGAACATCGAAAGGCGGAAGATGAATTTGAATACCATTTTCAGGAATTTCTAACGGCTCAAATGCTGGGGGTGAAAATACGGTTTCATCTAAAAGTAGTGATTCACTAGCGACTACCCCTTCCTCTGGTGCTCCAGCGATAATCCACTGCCTAATAAATTCTAATTCTCCATTTGTTAGAAAATCTAATCCTAATGGCATAACTGATCCATACTCAGGGTGATCTTCATAAAAATGCTCGTAGTTTGGGGCATTTATTTTTTCCCATAAAAAACTGTTATACAAGCTCCCGATACCATCTGTGCCCACAAGCTTAAGTCCATCCTCTGCAGCGTGAATATTATTTGGCGTAACATCAATGAGTTCTTCGTAGGCAACATCATCCGTTAATATTAAACCAGATTGTTCAGCAAAAGGCGATCCACCTACATGACACATTGTACATTTAGGATTCCAAATGGCATCTTGAATTATATTCCAAGTATCACCATGACTAGAAGCAACCTGAATACATGAAAAAATGAAAAGAATTTTTTTTAAAATAATTTTTCCTTTAACGAATCAATTATTAATTATAAGACCGATTTATAATGTAGAAAGTTAAAAACGTATTTTTCTTTAAATGAAAATAAACGATCTTTTAGAAAAATTAATTTAATAAAACTTCATATTAACCTTCATTAAAGTTTTAAACGATCCTACATCCTTGCGGTATCTGACAACTATTTATATATTTAGATGTAAATATAAGGAGTCAATTTTATGAATATAGATATTACTGCTAGAAACTTTACACCTTCGCCAAAATTAAAAACACTCATAAATGAAAAACTAATTGGACTTCTTAAGTACGACTCTAATATTATGTCTTCAAAAGTCGTACTTTTAAAAGAAGGTCGAGCTGAAAAAGTAGAATTAATCCTTAAATCAAATCGAGCTAGTTACATTACAAAATGTTACTCTTCTGTTTTTGAGAAAACATTAATGAACGCAGTTGATAAAATTAAAGTTCAAATAAAAAAACAGAATGTATCTAAAAGCCAATTGAACAATAAAAACAAGCCTTACGAAAAAGTTGACGAATCTTTTTTAGATTAAAATAATTATTATAAATCTAATATTAATAAGATTTAGAAAAAATAATTAAACAAAAATATTAAGATAATTTAGCCCAAATATAGTTATTTCTTTCTGCTCAATCTTATTTTATAAGTACCATTTTTCCTGTCTCTCTATGTTGTCCCTTTTGCATAGTATATAGATATAATCCTGCTGATACAGGCTTATTTCTATCATTGGTGGCATCCCATTGCACTGTTTTAAATCCTGCAGATTGAGAGCCATTTACAAGCGTTTTAACGATCCTTCCCATCATATCATAAATAGTAATATTTACAATACCATCTTTCGTTAAATCATATTGCAATGAAGTGATTGGATTGAATGGATTTGGATAATTTTGATAAAGTTTAAAGTCTGAGTTCAAAGGCGTTTTATTTTCAAGAATACCCAGGCTATTATCGTTAACAACATTTGAAACGAATCTATATAAATACAAGTGTCCAAACCCAACATACCATATGTCTTTTCGATTGCTAATATATTCTAAATGACTCCAAGTAAAGTCTTCATCCCATTGTAAAATATTAGGGTGCGTAGTCAGATGATATATGCCGCTAGAATCGATGACATTATCAAAGACAGTATTAAGTTCATTAATATCTGTTTCTCCCCAGTAAGATGCGTTACCTAATTCAATAGAAGCACCTACAGGATCAAATTTATTTAAATTATTATCCCAATCTGAAAATGAATTATCATTCCAATAAAACAACCTTGATACAAGGTAATTAGCATTACTAGTCATGACGTCTATGTCATCATTATATTCACCATATGGAGCTATCCAGGCATAAATATATTCATTTGCACCTGAACGATTATGATTCATAAGGTTTAAATTATTTATTATATCCTCTTTGCTACCGACTACTTCGCTTTGCACATCAAGGTAAGGAATATAAGGATGCGTTCTAGAATGAGATACGACCTCAATTAATCCATTATCAAGCTCTAACTGAATAGCATCCCACGTACTTTGGCTGGATGAGCTGGAGATAACCGCTACAGATAACCATAAATTATAGTTACGAAAATTTTGGCACGTTTGAACAAAATTTTCATTATTCCAATCAGCCCAATCATCAGCCGTTACTGTCACTACTGCTTTTCTATTATCATAAAATTCGCATATTCTTAAAAAAGACCCAACCGTAGCACTGTTTTGATCTTTTGCTATTTTAATAAAAATTGAATCCGAAATAATTGAAAAACCAACTGATATGTATGCTTTATTTTCATTATTGTCAAACCTTACAACCTCAATACCATTAAAAAAATCAGTTGGATTTTTTTCATTTATTACAGTCCAGTCTTGATTTTTTTTATTTTTCTTATAAACGTTTAATTCCTGTTCAGCATCTGATATGGTGAACTCATATGTCGCAGGATAAGATAAACCATAATCTGAATGCGCCTGACTGTTAGCAGTAATGAGAGTTTCACTGCTTTGATTTACTACTGATATAATTTGACCAAAACTAAAACCAATTAATAAAGCGATAAAAAGATATTTTTTCATTCAGAATCAATTTCAAAATCAGTGTGTTCGACTACCCACTTATTTAGATTTGGGATTACCCAGAAAATATAAATTCCGAATGTTACTATTGTTAATACCCACCATTTTATCCAGAGGCCTAGTAGAGAAAAACCCCCGCCAGTAAACCTTAATCTCTTTCCATCAATGAGAGTATGCTCTGACCTCCATTTATGGAACATACATAAAGCCCAAGGATAGGCTAGGCCAAAAGTAATAAATGTGATAAACCAACCAAGTATAGCTGTTAAAATATAAGTCGTAGCACCACCATCAAATTTAAAGTGTTCTGATTTTGCCATTACTTTAACAGTGGTATCTTAATAATTTGTATCATATATAAATATAAACCTGCCTGAACATTAGTTCTAAATTAAACATAATGAAGACCGCAATATTTATCGATGTGCAAAATATTTACTATACCACGAGAGATACTTTTAAACGCTCATTTGATTACAAACGTTTTTGGAATCATATAGAATCTAAAGATGAAATAATTAAAGCCATTGCTTACGCTACAGATAGAGGAGATGAAAGACAGCAAAAATTTCAATATGCTCTACGATCAATCGGATTTAATGTAAAACTAAAACCCTTTATATCAAGAGCAGATGGTAGTTCTAAGGGGGATTGGGATGTTGGCATAACCATCGACATTCTAGAATCAGCTGATCAAGTTGAAAAAATAGTTCTTCTATCAGGAGATGGTGATTTTGATTTGCTTGTGCAAAAAGTAAAAGATAAATATGGATGTATCGTGGAAATATACGGAGTGAAAGAATTAACTGCTAATTCGCTTATAGACGCTGCTTCAGAATTTCATTCTATATCTAACAAGTTTTTAGTTTAACTATTTTGCATAGCGTTTACCAGGTGCTGTTAGTTTCATTTCTAATACTCGCCTAGTTAAGTTTCGTTCATGAAAAATATAAATAATATTCAAAAATTCTGTATAATGACTGGTGCTGGTTCATTGGCTGTATTTCTTACGACAGTTTTCTTTTTAGGATTTGATGGATTTTGGACTGATATTTTCCAGATGAAACATGTTTTTCAAAATAGAGGGCGCATCAATTATCTTGGCATAATTGCAATATTTAATATGGTTGCCTCTACCTCTGGATTTCTATTGTTTAAAGACAGGTAATTATAACGCAATGCATGCGTAAATAGCTTCTCAAAATACGGTTCAGCTTTTAGGACGTATTATTTGTTGGCTTGATTCTCAATTTATCCATAACAAAACTCTTATTTAGTTTTATACGATTATTTTTTTTAATGCTTTTGATTTTTATTGTGTTTGTTTTGAAAACTATATCATGTCTGAGTTACAAAAAATATATTGTATATACAATACTGAGGGGTCTTTGAGAGGTGAATTAGAATATATTTATAATAAATTTGTCAACAATATCAAATGCTCAATGTGTGACATAACACACGATACAATCTCGCCAAAAAAGAAATGGAAAGAAAGGTGTTCAACTTTTGGGATTAAAATTGAATGCCTTCACCTAGATGAACTACCAAACGATATAAAAAAATTGGTGAAAGATAAGACCCCTTGTGTAGTGGGTCAAATAAACTCGGCAAAAACCATTCTTATGCATGACAATGAACTAATTAAAATGAGTGGAAACGTAGATTCTTTTTTTCGTTTTTTAGATGAAAAAATTAAAATACTATCAGATGCAACTTTACATAATAGGATGATGCAGTAATATGAACGAAGAAATGCGGCGATTTATGGAGGGTGATTTTGATGATGGTATGCTTGATATATCCGTTTCTTGTAGCCATTGTAATCATATATATGAGGTTGAAGTTGAATCAATAGATGGTTTAGTAGCTCAGGAAGAGTGCTGCAATGCTTGTATGAGGCAAAACCTCATTACTTACGGCATACAAGATGGTGAACTTGTAAGTCTTGAAGTGTCTACCCCTAATGAGCATTATGACAAAAAATAAAGCTTATTACATAGTAGTTTTCCTATCTTTGATCATCTATACTTCAAGCGCTATCTATTATGAATCTTATTTTTGGCTTACAGGCTCTTTTTGGTATCTATACTATCTATGGAAGTGGCACCCTGTTTGGTATTAACTAGATATATATATTCTTCAGTTATTAGATAGCACGAGGTTTTCGACGATAAAACTGTGGAGAGAGAGAGGGATTCGAACCCTCGATACGGTGTTAAACCGTATACCCGCTTAGCAGGCGGTTTCTCGACAGCAGAAACGGATTGCAGTAGCATATTT
>CALKMQ010000129.1 GCA_938092125.1 uncultured bacterium | reverse complement strand
AAAGTCATAATCATTCCCTCTACGCAAAAAGTTTGTATTTGCAGACACACTATGCTGAAAGTGTGTCGCTTCACCCATAGGCGGAATTTGTGTTACATTTATTCCAAATGGCGCCTCTCCATCAAAAACATATCTGTCTTGGCTTCCTTTCGAGGGTGTCATAGCCATGACATAATAAAGATCAATGTTTGTTTCGTCCTCATCTTCTTGTGTTACGTTAATTGATTCAGGTACTAAAACGTTTCGTAGTGTGTCTTCCCAAGTTTCTGTAATAGTAACCGAATCAGAAGCTCCAAATACTGTCTTATGAAAAGCGATTTCTTTGTCTTCATCTGGGATTGGGTTTATATAGACAGAATCCGTTATTGATAATAAAGTAGAATCTATTTGCTCTACTTTTACAGATGCTTTTGCCGCCCATATTTTACTATTCATATCTGCACTTTGATTGGGAATGTCAATCTTATCTTGCAATCTAGACTTTTTAACAATTCCAGCTTCATTAAGGTAGTCAACTAAAGTTGGCCCATCTATAGGCTTTCTATAAATTTCAGAGTTTTTATCTTTTCTGTTTTGACTGTAATCAGCTTTTGTAATTGTTTTATTGTAAAAACCAGATTCAATTCTTGAGCTAACTAAATCTAAAATTTCATATTTATCAGGGTTTTCCATTTCTAAAAATAATTCTTCATGAGAAAATTCAGAGTCCACTAAACTAATCTTACCGTTTTGGAAATTAAGAATTTTAACCTCACCAGTTCTAAAAGGGATGAGTAGGCCTTCTTCATCTTTTTTCAAATTATTGTAAGCCTGTACTTCCGCGCCAATAATACCACGAGCTTTACCAAGACTTAAAATTTCAGTATTAACATGCTTAAAATTATTGTTCGAATTGAAAATGGAGACCTTTAAGGTGTTGAGTTCCGGTGAAAATTGTGCAACATAATTACCTCCGTATGAACTAAATCCACCAGAATACATATGACCATATCCATTTTGAATTAAAGGATCTGAAAGCATCTTAGAATTTTTAATATTTAACCGATTATTTTGTATTTGAGGTTGGAAAATCAATGTCTTTCTAACTGGCGTTCCAAAAGACACAGAAAGATAATTTGACACCCCATAAACTTTTGAAAGATTAAGAGGACGAATATTTTTTAATTTTAGTCCAGATGATTCTGAAATAAGTGGCTCATTTGAAAAGCCGCTCAGGGTTCCTTGGAATACATATAACCATCCATCATTATTACTGTCTGCATTAATTTTAGAAGTTGCTACTAAATCAGGCTGCCCATTCTTATCAATGTCTAATACTGCAACATCCGTAAAGTAAGTTCCAACCGGTAGCATAAAGGTCCATAAAGTGTCACTTATCACTTCACCTTGAAACTCGATTAATGATGCTCTTCTATCAGAGCTGTTGATAACAATGACTTCTTTACGACCATCACCATCAAGGTCGTAGAGACCGCTAGTTCTATTCAGTTGGCCGCCAGATAAAAACTCGTAGCACAAAATTAGTACTAGCAAATACCCGCAGTTAACAAAAATATTATTATTTTTCCGCATAATTATACTTTCTGTTTTGACCATTATTTAGGTCAAAACATGTCTATTTCACAGGAGAATATAGAAATAAACTCCCTTACCTCGTTTACTCTAGCAAAAAATATAGGTTAAAGCACCGTTTTTTCCAAGAAAAAGCCCAAAAATTAGTTTAGGCAATTTATATATGAAATTTGATATATAATTCCTTTTGTATTTAGTCTATAGTACATAAATTGATTAGATTTCAATTACGTGCGGAGAGGTCTTAAACTGTGAAAAAAATACTTACATATATTACAATCTTACTATCTACTGGACATAGTCAATTTGATTTATATCCAGTTACAGATTTTTTTGGTGGCGGCATTGGATATAGTCCTATGTATATAAACGTCGAAAAATTCCCTGCTACAGACTTATTAAAAGGCCTAGGTTTAAACCCTGATCAATTTGATACCCCTTTTGTAGTACATGGGGGAGAAGGGTTCGCTCATATGACTGGAAAATGGAGAATTGGGAGTTATGCTGGTGTCGGAAGCTCAAGTATTAGCACAGTAACTAACGTTCAATTATATGTAGAAGATGGTACTCCAGGATATCAAGATGAAACTAAAGTGCCTTATAATGGGAATTTTAATCCGTCAATTGAAGCAAAAGTAACCATTGCCTTAGGAGCCGCATCCATTGAATATGTAATGCCAGTTTTTCAAGATCTTGAGATCTCCGCTGGAGCCATGATGGGTCTAGGACGTATGAATCTGTCTATCGATCAATATGCTGCTAACCCTAAATGGGGTGAAATGTTTAATTTTTCTTACGGAGATAAACAATGGGAAGTAAATGATGATGGGACTGACTCTACTCTGATGTATTATTATGCTGTGGATGATACTGGAACCCCTATTGCAGGTTTTAATGCCGCAAATGCTCCTGGTGTTATGTCAGACCTTAGCGGAACATTTTTTAATTTTCAACCATACGTCGCTGTTAAATGGCAACTTCTTGACAGGGTTGGCTTAAGAATTAGTGCCGGATTTAATAAAGGTACTATAGGCCAAGGTCGTTGGAAGCTTAATAGTAGATATTTAATTGGAGACTCAGAAGAATATACTCTCAGAGGTGTAACATTCAGAACAATGTTATACCTAGGTCTATAGCACCCTTAAACTATTCTTTAATATAATGTCCGAAAAAAAAGTCACTCGTATCTGGCCTATGGTGACATCTGCACTATTTGGCTTCGTTTTTGCAATATTAATTTTTATGCCAGAGGCTTATTCAAAAAATAAAAACATCTACAGAGTCCTAAAAGATAAGATAATGGTCATGCAACAAATCATTTCTTACGTTGATCATTTTTATTTTGATGATGTCGATATGGATAAAATTATGGATGGTGCATTCCATGGATTAATGGAAGAATTAGATCCTCATTCAACATATATACCATCAAAAGATCAAGAAAACATTGATGAATTATTTAGAGGGAATTTTCAAGGGATAGGAATCGAATTTGATATCCTTCATGGCTACATAACAGTAATATCACCAGTCCCCGACAGCCCTTCGGACTATGCAGGCCTTCAATCTGGAGACAAAATTATTGCTATAAATGGGGATGATGCATACAAAATAACAAAAGATGAAGTTGTTAAAAAATTAAGAGGTAAGAAAGGCACTAAAGTAGACATAACTATTCAACGCATAGGAATGGAAGAACCTTTTGATGTTACAATCATTAGAGACGACATCCCTATATACAGCGTCGGAGCTGCCACTATGCTCGACGAAGAAACTGGATACATATTATTAAGAAGGTTTTCAGCAACAACCATTGATGAAGTAAATAAAGCTATAGATAAATTAGATAAGCAAAATTTTAAAAAACTAGTGTTTGATCTTCGAGGTAATAGTGGTGGGTATCTAGAGCAAGCAGCAGCAGTTTCTAACTTATTTATTTCCACAAGAGATACTTTAGTTTATACGAAGGGGAAAATATCAGATTCAAACCAGGCATTTATATCAGACCCTCAAAAGGGACGAAATGATTTTTCTTTAATCGTTTTAATAAATAGGGGCTCCGCTAGCGCCAGTGAAATCGTTTCTGGAGCAGTCCAAGATCTTGATAGGGGCCTAATAATTGGAGAAACTAGTTTTGGAAAAGGGTTAGTCCAGAGGCAGCTCCCTTTGGAAGGCGGTGCCGCAATAAGAATAACAATGGCAAGGTATTATACTCCTAGTGGGAGACTAATACAGCGTCCTTATGAAGAGGGTGATGACTTAACATATTATAAAGAATTATACGCGAACGATAGAGAGTCTGTTTTAGACAGTTTAAAAAAACTAAGACCAAAGTATCAGACTAGACAAGGTCGAACAGTTTATGGAGGAGGAGGAATAACCCCCGATAAATATATTCCTTACAAAAACAAACTAACAAAGACAACTCAAAAACTTTTAAGAAACCCTGAAAGACCTATCTTTAATTTTTCTTCAAGATATGCTAACCAAAACGATTTAGGTTACAAAGATTTTAAAAACTTTAAAAATAGCTGGAACGTAAACCAATCTGTATATTCAGAATTTTTAGATTATTTAGAAAGTGATTCAATTTCATTTAATTCTGATTCTCTTCTAGTTGATCAATCTTTTATATATAATAGAATTAAAAGTGAAATTGCTGGTACAATATGGGGGAAAGACGAGTCAGCGAGCATTAGACTTTTTCTTGATAATCAAGTTTCAGAAGCTTTAAAATATTTTAATGAAGCTGATGCTTTCTTGAGTTACCGTAATTAAATTATAAGCTGTTTATAAATTAAATTGCTTATATAGATTTTTAAAAAATAAATTGTTTCATAATTAATGGAGGTATTACATGGTTGATTTTTTTGTACAAGGTGGTGGCTTTATGTGGCCAATTCTCATCGCACTACTCTTTGGCCTTGCTGTAGTTGGGGAGAGAGCATATTCACTAATTAACTCGAGCTCTGACACCGATAAGTTTTTTGAAGATGTAAAAACGACATATGATGATTCTGGTAAAGAGAAAGCAATAGAATTTTGTGAGAGCGCTTCTGGCCCTGTTGCATCTATATTTTACGCAGGTCTATCTAAAATGGGTAAGCAAAAAGAAGAAATCGAAAAAGCCGTCCAAAATGCTGGCGGGCTTGAAATGGCATTTCTTGAAAAAAACATGATTTGGATTAACTCTGTAATAACCATTGCTCCGATGCTTGGTTTTACCGGAACAGTTGTTGGGATGATTAAAGCATTTGAAGATATTAAAATGGCGAATGATATCTCTCCGGCAGTAGTTGCGGGAGGTATATCCCAGGCACTTTTAACCACTGCTTTTGGATTAATTGTTGCAATGATAATGCAAGTTTCTCAGAACTTTTTTGTATCCATGATTGATAAGCTTATTTTAGATATGGAAGAACAGTCTATTAAGATTGTTGAGTATCTACAAAACACAAAATAATCCTTATTAAATGATTAGAAATCGCAGATTTAAGGGTGGAGAAATCCCAACGGGTTCTATGGCAGATATTGCTTTTTTATTGCTCGTTTTTTTTCTTGTTACAACTACAATAGACACTGATAAAGGTCTTGGAATAGTCCTACCCCCAGCAGGCGATGTAGAAATCGAAATTCAAAAAAAGAATATTATAAACTGCTTAATTAACTCTCAGGGGAAAGTGCTTCTAGATGAAGAACCTATAAATGTTGAACAAATCGGAAGGATAGTTAAAAAAAGATTAGCAAAAAACCCTCTATTAATTGTTTCAGTTAAAGCACATCCAAAAACAGATTACAGCGATTATATACGCGTTCTTGACCAACTAAAAATTGCTAATGCAAAAAAGATATCCATAGCTAATTCGAACTAATGAACTTTTCAAGAAAAACAAAAATCTCAAGTGAGATACCAACTTCTTCAATGCCTGATATTATTTTCATGCTGCTGATATTTTTTATGGTAACGACTGTTTTGCGTGAGTACTCAGGCTTACCTGTAAATATTCCAAAAGCAGAAAAAATCGAAAAACTAAAAGGGAAACGACATACTGCTCATATTTGGATATCTAAAGAAGGGTTAGTTTCAATAAATGATAGGTTGTTTGCTATTCAAGATGTAGCAAAGATAATGTATGAAAAAAGGGTTTCAGATCCACAGCTAATTGTATCGCTAAAAGCTGATGAAGAAGCAAAGATGGAACTTATATCATCTATTCATGAAGAATTGCGCGAAGCTGATGCTCTTAAACTTAACTACTCTACAAAAACACTCGTTCGTTAATGAAGCTGAATACAAACCCACTAAAAGGCAAATATCCTATCGTAGTAAGGGTCGCTGGTCTTTGTGGAATATTTAGTCTGGTTTTCATATTTTTAATATTTCCAAGGTTCGTTTCTAAATCTGAATTTGGAAACGTAGAACAAATTGCAATTGAAAATATAGATATTCCGCAGACACAACAAATCGATAATACTCCGCCTCCAGCTAGACCATCAATCCCTGTCCCTACAGACGATGAAGATATTGCAGATGATGTAACATTGGATGATTTAGATTTTGATGATTTTGAAGCTTGGGATGCTCCTCCAGCTCCTAGCGGACCTAAGGTGAAATTTATTCCTTATGATGATCCACCAAAGCCTATAAGTGCAATAAGACCGATATATCCTGAGATAGCACAAGAAGCAGGTATTGAAGGTGTTGTTGTTGTACAAGCTTTTATAGATGATAGAGGACGAGTAAAAGAGACAATTATTTTAAAAGGGATACCAAATACGGGACTAGATGAAGCGGCAATGGACGCGATAAGAAAGACAAGGTTTAGACCCGCAAAACAGAGAGAAAGAGCTGTCGGTGTTTGGATATCAATCCCAGTAAATTTCAGATTAAAATAAAATTTATTAGCTAACCCTTGATGTTAGCTCTGTGATATTCCCAGTTCATTTTTCTAATATATTCTTGTGAGATTTCTTTTGGGCATTCTGCTTCACATGCCCCAGTATTAGTACAGTGACCAAATCCTTCTGCTTCCATTTGATCTACCATAGCGACAACCCTCTTATCTCTTTCAGGTTGGCCCTGAGGAAGAGAGGCTAATTGTGAAATTTTAGCAGAGACAAATAAACTTGCCGATGCGTTTTTACAAGCGGCTACACATGCACCGCAACCTATACAAGCAGCTGCATCAAATGCATACAAGGCGTCTTCTTGAGAAATTGGTATGGCATTCCCGTCAGGTGCGCTGCCCGTATTTACAGAAATATAACCACCTGATTGTATAATTCTATCAAAAGGCGTCCTATCGACAACTAAATCTTTAATTACTGGGAATGATTTTGCACGCCAGGGCTCTATCGTTATGTTATCACCATCATTAAAATGATACATGTGCAATTGACACGTTGTTGTTCCTTTAAGCGGCCCATGAGGTTTACCGTTAATTACCATAGAACAACTACCACAGATTCCCTCTCTACAATCATGCTCAAAAGCAATGGGTTCTTCTCGAGAAGAAATCAATCGCTCATTTAAAACATCTAACATCTCTAAAAATGACATGTGTTCATTTAAATCATCAACATCATAATCAACAAATTTTCCTTGAGTTTCATTATTTTTTTGACGCCAGACTTTTAATTTAATTGAAAATTTTTCCATTTATTTATAACTCCTCTGGGTTGGGGTTACCTCTTTATAATCTAAATCTTCTTTGTGCAGTTTAGGCTCTTCATCTTCCCCTTTGAATTCCCAGGCAGAAACGAATGTATAATTTTCATCATCTCTAAAAGCTTCTCCTTCCTCAGTTTGATATTCTTCGCGAAAGTGACCACCGCATGATTCATTTCTATCAAGAGCATCATATATCATGAGTTCACCTAATTCAATAAAGTCTGCAACTCTACCGGCTTTTTCAAGCTCAGTGTTAAGCTCATTATCAGAACCAGGAACAAATACATCACTCCAAAAACTATTTTTTAAATCTTTAATCTGGACTAATGCCTTTTTTAAATCTTTTTCATTTCGGGACATTCCACAATTGTCCCACATAATCTTACCTAATTCCCTGTGCAAACTTTCTACACTTTTTGTACCTTTAATTTCTAGTAGTGTTTCGTTTCTTTTTTTAGCTTTTTCTTCAGCTTTAACAAAATGTTCATTTTCAGTGGAAATCCTTTCTGTTCTTATGTCCTTAGATAGAAACTCTCCAATTGTGTAAGGTAAAACAAAATAACCATCTGCCAGGCCTTGCATCAGAGCTGACGCACCTAATCTGTTTGCACCATGATCAGAAAAATTAGATTCTCCTATTGAGTATAAACCAGGAACTGATGTCATTAAGTTATAATCAACCCATAATCCCCCCATAGTATAGTGTACAGCAGGATATATTCTCATTGGAGTATGATAAGGATCATCTCCTGTAATTTTATTATACATTTGAAAGAGATTTCCATAACGAGACCGAACTGTATCCTCACCCATGCTACTAATTGCATCTTTAAAATCTAAATAAACAGCCATTTTGGTCGGCCCAACACCATAACCCTCATCACATCTTTCTTTAGCTGCTCTTGAGGCAATATCTCGTGGGACAAGGTTTCCAAAAGCTGGGTATCTTCGCTCAAGATAATAGTCTCTTTCATCTTCTGGTATATCTTTTGGATCTCTAGTATCACCTTTTTTAATAGGTACCCAAATTCTTCCATCATTTCTAAGTGATTCTGACATTAAAGTTAATTTAGATTGATAGTCACCAGAAACAGGGATGCAAGTAGGATGAATTTGAGTAAAACAAGGATTCCCAAACATTGCACCTTTTTTATATGCTTTCCAAGCCGCTGTAACGTTACTTCCCATCGCATTCGTTGAAAGGTAAAATACGTTACCATATCCACCAGTAGCTAAAACAACTGCATGCCCAAAATGCCTTTCATACTGACCAGTAAGTAAATTCCTAGCAATAATTCCCCTCGCTACACCATCAATCATAACAACATCAAGCATC
>CALKMQ010000128.1 GCA_938092125.1 uncultured bacterium | reverse complement strand
AGGTTCATTATTTTTCTGGAACAAAAATAGTTCACTACAAAGGCGAATCTGTAAAAACTGCTCCGTATAATAGTCGGCAAGCTTTTTATGATTCAATGGACATTTTTGTAGATAAGCACTATTCATCGACTCTCAGTTTAGTTGCAAGATTTTTTATATCATTTGGTATCAGATTAAATAAATTTCTAGCTTCGTTTAATGAAAAGAAATCATTATTTCTCTCATTACTCATGGATTTAATTATTATATCATGTTCGTTTAGCCTAGCTGTTTATTTTAGATTTGGTAATTTCGATCCAATTTTTGATAGCCATGGCCTAGTTCCAATAGTTTATGTAGCGTTATGGCTCTCTGTTTATTCATATCTTCAATTATATTCTAGATACATACTGTCTTATTCTAGAGCTTTAATGGGGACAGTAATTGGTTTTCTTTTGGCTGTTTTATTTACATATTTTTTTAAGCAATTCGCCTACTCAAGGTTGGTAATCATAAATGCTTCTATTTTAATAGCAATATTTCTACCAGGATGGCGAATATTTACTCATTATTTAATATCAAGAGGATATTTTAGAAATGTAAATCATTCTAAATCTTTATTATTTGCAAGGAAAACAATAGTGTTAGGTTCAGATATTGAAGGGGTAAGAATCGCTGAAAACATTCTAAATCGTTTTGATAGTGGGTTAGATCTAATTGGCTACATTGATAAAAATTTTCAAAAAGAAAGTAACAATCTACCTATTCCATTTTTAGGAAAACTGAACAATGCGCGTCAGCTGATTCATACTCACCGAATAAATGAAATTATTTTCAGTTCCACCTCATTTAGTAATAAAGAAATTTTAGATTTTATGGATAAAACTAGAGATCTTAGGTTGATATACCGAATGGTTCCCAGTGAACAGGATATTCTGTTAGGGAAATCAAACATTGAGGATATTGGAGGCATTTCTTTTATAAATATTGAATATAATTTTTATCAAAAATTTCACAAGATTTCAAAAAGAATTTTTGATATAATCATTTCTATTTTATTACTAACGATTTTATCTCCAATTATACTTGCCTATATATCACTTAGAAGATTAGTGAAAATTCAATTTTGGGGTGAAGATGGTATAATAATAAATGCTAGAATATTTAATACCAATTATAAATTAATTAGAGATATCCCACTTCTCTTTGACGTTTTGAAAGGTAACATAAGCATTGTAGGTTCTGCATTAGTAAATAGTGATGAAACTTCGCCAGAGATCTTATGTAAACCTGGTATTACGGGTCTGGAAAGATTGAAAAATATTAAAATAGAATCTGAAACACGAAAATCAGCTCAGCAATATTATATACAAAATCAAAACCTAAAATTAGATATGGAGATAATCATCAAAACGATGCTCAATGGCTGATTAGCGATTGTTATACATTTTTTGTCAAGGATAACTTAATTTGAAATACTATTTAGAATTTGAAGACCCAATTCGCTTGTTAGATGAAGAAATTCATTTAAAAGAATCAATCCTTGAACCCACTTCAGATGTGACAAAAGAAATCGTATTATTACAAGAAAAAAGACTGAGGTTGATAAATAAAATTCATTCAGGATTAAATAGATGGCAAAGAGTACAACTAGCTAGGCACCCTGAAAGGCCATATTCACTTGACTATATTAAATTAATATTCACCGATTTTTTTGAAATTCATGGAGATAGGTTGTTTGCTGATGATCCTGCTGTGGTGACTGGATTTGGAAAAATTAATAACAAAAAAGTTGCAATCATTGCTCAACAAAAAGGCCGTAATACAAAAGAAAATCTGCATAGAAACTTTGGGATGATGAAACCAGAAGGCTATAGAAAAGCTATGCGTGTAATGAAGCTCGCTGAAAAATTTAAAATTCCAATTATTACGTTTATGGATACACCAGGTGCTTTTCCTGGTATTGGTGCTGAGGAGAGAGGCCAAGGAGAAGCTATAGCAAATAATTTGATAAAAATGTCAGGTTTAAAAGTCCCCGTGATTTCCGTAGTAATTGGTGAAGGCGCAAGCGGTGGAGCCTTGGGTATTGGTGTTTGTGATAAATTTTTAATGATGCAAAATAGTTGGTACTCAGTAATCAGTCCAGAAGGTTGTGCTTCCATTCTTTTTCGTGATGCGAGCAAAGCTGAGGATGCGGCAGAAGCATTAAAAGTAACGCCTGATGATATGGTAGATTTGGGTATTTGTGATTTGGTGATTCTTGAACCAAATGGTGGCGCACATCGAGATTATGAATCATCAGCTAAGAATTTAGAATCAGCAATATTAAATGCTTTAAATGATTTTAAATCGATTGAACCGGATAAATTTCTTGATATGAGAATAGAAAAATATGATAAACTTGGATTTTTTGAACAAAGAAAATGATATCATATAATCATAAAGTAAACGTTTATTATCGTGATGTTGACCAAATGGGGATTGTATATCATTCCAGATATCTTGAATACTTTGAAGAATCACGTACTGAATTATTAAAATCAATAGGCTTAAGTGTAACAAAGATTGAAGATACTGGAATAATGCTTCCTGTAATAAGTAGTCATTGTGAATATTTTAAAGGTGCTCATTTTGAACAAGAGCTTATTATCAAATCTAGTATTTCTATTTTTCCAAAGGCTAAGTTAGATATAGACTACTCAATTTTATGTGCTAAATCCTCCATAACTCACGTAAAAGGGTATACTACTCACGCATTTGTAAATAAAAATAATAAGCCTGTTAGAGTTCCAAAAATGATTTCTGAAAATTTAACTCGAGAAGGTCTGCAATAAGAAAATGTTCCAACCTATTTTCAAGATTCTTTTATTTATATCATTTTCACTTTTTTCGTTTAGTTGTGAAAACAAAAATGCTTACCCCTGGATAATAGATTCTTTAGATAATATTATAGCAGAAAATTCTGAAAAAATGATCTTAGTCGATTTTGAGACAGATTGGTGAACATGGTGTGATCGTTTGGATAGCGATACTTACTTAGATAAAAGAATTATTAAATATGCTAATGAAAATCTAATTTCAATAAAAATAGATGCAGAAAAAGGCATTGGGCCTGAACAGAAAAAAAAATATAGAGTAAGAGGTTATCCTACGATACTTTTTTTAGATTCTTCTGGAAATGAAATTGATAGAATTGTTGGTTACAGACCTCCCGATGAGTTTTTGGCTGAGCTACTAAGGATAAAAAGTGGAACAAATACGTTGTCCTCATTGCAATCCAAATACCTAGGAAACATGGATGATCCTAGTTTGGAGCTTACTTTAGCTGAAAAATATATTGATCTTAATGTAAAAGACTCTGCGGAAAAACATCTAAAAAATGTTTTGCAATATTACGAGAAGGAAAATCAATTAACTTTCCAACATATTTTTAACATAAGCCAGCTTTATTATCGTATGGGGTTGGTCGATGTATCTATTGAGCTTCTAGATAAAATCGTTGATAATGATATAGATTCTTCTGAAACGGCTTATTTTTATGGACTTTTATATAAGACAAAAGTCAGTAATAAAGTTGATGATCTTCTTCAATATGTATCAATAATTGATAATATTGAATGGAAAAAGTTGTCTTACTGGCAAGCAATGAGAATTGTGAAGAAAAGTGGGGAAGATCTAGATTTAGAGGCTTCTATTTACTTAAAAGCCGTCAATTTATATGACACAAATTATAAATACCTTCCTAGTCTATTGAATGGATTCGCTTGGAGGATGACAGAGCTTGGAAGAAATCTGCAAATAGCTCTAGACAAAGTGAATATTGCACTAGAATATGGAGAAGATCTTCAAATCCTAGATACGAAAGCAGAAGTCCTCTGGAAACTTGGAAGAACTGAAGAAGCTTTAAAGGTAATTAATAAATGTATTCAGGGCGACCCTAATAAGCAGCATTATCAAGACCAAAAAACTAAGTTCTTGGAAAGCAATAATATTTAATAGAAATAATTTCTATTATCTACAATCTCAGCATTATCCTTTAACTCATCCAACCAATTTTGTAGATATTGATTTTGTTTTTTGGTCTGAAGTCCACTAGCTAAAGACTCTCTCTGCACCTCAAATTCTGTAGAGTCAATAGAGGCAATAGCTTTAACATGAATTATTGCCCAACCTCTGTTTGTCTCAACTGGGCCAACAATTTTTCCTTCTACACTGTTTA
>CALKMQ010000127.1 GCA_938092125.1 uncultured bacterium | reverse complement strand
TTATTTGGTAATGCATTGGAGTAATCTGAATCAAATTGAAATCAATAATTGAAGAATCTTTTAATAAAGAAAAAGCATTATCTATATTTTCTTCATAAATGATTTTTGAAAAATAGATATCAAACGGATTAATAATTTCTTCTTCAATTTTTAAAATTGAACCTGTGCTATTATTATTAATTTTTAAATATGTTGTGTCTTGAGATGACTTTGTTCGAGATGAGACAACCGCAGAATCGATCACCATTATCCCATTTTCAAATACTGATTCAACGTTAATTAATGTTTTTATATCTGCGCCAATAGAATCTTCCAATAAAAAATGTGCTATTTTACTATCTTTATTATCGATAAAAGTTTTTGCCTCAATATCATTTTCCCCATATTTAACACGAACAAGGATAGATTTTTTAAAACCATCAATAGGGTTATTAAAAGTTATCATACCTGTTTTATTATTTACCCACTTACCATTTACAACATTTGCAGATCGTGAAACTTCTGGAAAAAAAATATTAACATTATTTATATCTGAATTCGAAGAGTCAATTTGAATTATTTTAAAAAACGGAACACCGTATATTGATGAGTTTGGATCTATTAAAGAGCCAGACTCACTCCTTTCTACACCTAAAACTTTATAAGAACCATTAGATAAATAATTAAACTTATAAACACCTTCATCATTTGCATCCATACTATAGTCGGGGACACGCTTAAAAAAATCTCTCTGATCTGTTGAATCTTTTATCTTCCAAAGGAGACACGAGGCTTCGCCATCAGAAAATATTCTTCCACTTAATTCAGACGCATCGATAATATCACCTGTAGAAAAAGCTAATTGAATACCTTCTTCTATTGAAACTCCATTTTCATCTTTTAAATTTCTATTGATAAGTAATATGTATGTCTGATTATCTAAGAGATCATCAGGCAAAGATATAATCAATTTTTTACCTTTATATTGCACAGATATTGGTGACAGGGTTTTAGGTAAAATACTTATCGAACTGGCTACTGATTTTTCAAGTAAATACTCAGAAAAAACCAATTCAACTTTTTTCAAAGAAAAATTTGTAGTTCCACTTGAAGGAATTGAAAATAATAAAGTTGGTGGAGTATCGTCTTTTGGACCTCCAGGCGGGGCCTGAATTGCTGCACAAGAATAAATATTGCAAGTGCAATATACGACGAAGTAAAAAAGAATAATTGTTTTGCTATTAAATAACTTCATTAATATTAGACATACGTAATTTAAAGGAGTCTGACTTTAAGTCTAAATTATTCTAATATGCCATTAGTACCATCTTATATAAAAAAACTCAAAAAATATAAACCAGGAAAGTCAATTCAAGAAGCTGAGTTGAATAACGATGGAATAAAATATATAAAACTATCATCGAATGAAAATCCTCATGGTTCTAGTCCCCTCGCAATAAAAGCGATTGAAAAAACATATAAAAACTTGAACAGATATCCAGATGCATCTGGATATCAACTTAGAATTAAACTAGCAAAAAAATTTAAAGTTAAGATAGAAAATGTTACTATTGGTTCAGGCTCTGAAGGCATAATGTCAACGATAATGAGGACATTTTTATTAGATGATGATGAAATAATCGGCACAGAAGGTTCTTTTGTAGGTTTTCGTGTTCTGGCGAATGCATCGGGAAGAAAAATAATTTGGGTGCCAATGAAAGAGCGAAAATATGATCTTCATGAAATGGCAAAAAAAATCACAGATAATACGAAGATAATTTATATAGCTAACCCTGATAACCCGATGGGAACATACGTTACTAAATCTGACTTTGATGCTTTTTATAATCATGTTCCTGACAGAGTCTTGATTATTCTTGATGAAGCCTATTATGAATATGCCAAACACCAATCTGATTATCCTGATTCAATGCTCTACCGCTATGATAATGTGATTACGTTAAGGACCTTCTCCAAAGCATATGGGCTTGGGGGTTTACGATTAGGGTATGGATTGGCTCACGAAGATCTTATTGAAAACCTAAATAAAGTCAAAGCCCCATTTGAGCCATCTATGCCAGCTCAAGCGGCTGGAATAGCAGCACTTGATGACAATGATTTTTTAGAAAGAACTGTCCGCGAGAATCAAATAGAAAGGGAGCATTTATTAAATGAGTTCAAATCCTTAAATATTAAATTCATTGTTAGCTATACAAATTTTATAACTACAATATGGGATAATAGCGATGATGCTGATGTAATCGTAAATAAACTTTTAAATAAAGGTATTATTGTACGAAAACTGTCCTCATTTGGATGGCAAAATTGTATTAGAATATCTATTGGAACATCTGAAGAAAACGTAACTTTACTTAATGCTCTAAAATCTATCATCCACTAAGATAATATATGGGAAAATTTAAAATTAACGGCTTTGACCATTGCGAATTATATGTTGGCAATGCAAAACAATCTGCATATTACTACGAGCATGCTTTTGGATTTAAACCTGTTTCATTTTCAGGACTTGAAACGGGGAATCGTGAAAAAGTCAGTTACGTTATGCAACAAAATCAGGTCAAATTTGTTCTAAGTTCGCCATTAATTTCAGGGACAGATATTAGTAGGCATATAGATCGACATGGCGATGGCGTGAAGGATATTTCTTTTTCCGTTGATGATGCAGAAAAAGCGTGGAAAGAAACGACTGGTAAGGGAGCAAAAAGCGTAATAAAACCAAAACTCATTCAAGATAGTTACGGTGAAGCAGTAATTGCAACCATCCAAACATACGGGGACACAACACACAC
>CALKMQ010000126.1 GCA_938092125.1 uncultured bacterium | reverse complement strand
TCTCGAGATCTTTACTTTGCTCGTCATTAAGATCACCAGAATCACTTATTGCTTTAAGCTGTGCAGCAGCATTTGCATCAATATAATCAAAAAGACTGCTTTCAAAATTAGCTACTTCCTCTATCGCAATATCATCAAGATGCCCTTTTGACGCAGCAAATATGATAGCTATTTGCCTTTCAACTGTCATGGGCACGTACTGGTTTTGCTTCAGAATTTCAACCATTCTTTCACCTCTTGCAAGTTGCGATAAAGTAGCTTTATCTAAATCAGATCCAAATTTAGCAAAAGCTTCTAGTTCTCTAAATTGAGCTAAGTCGAGCCTCAGTGTACCAGCAACTTTTTTCATTGCTTTAATTTGAGCGTTACCACCTACACGTGATACAGACAGACCTACATCAATAGCTGGACGAATTCCTGAATTAAATAAATTTGTTTCTAGAAAAATCTGACCGTCTGTAATTGAGATAACATTTGTTGGAATATATGCTGAGACATCGCCTTCTTGCGTTTCAATTATCGGAAGCGCTGTTAAAGAACCACCACCGAGATCTTTTGATAATTTAGATGCTCTCTCTAAAAGACGGCTATGCAAATAGAAAACATCTCCTGGGAAAGCTTCTCTTCCCGGAGGCCTTCTAAGAACCAATGACATCTGTCTATACGCAACCGCTTGTTTAGATAAATCATCATAAACAATAAGGGAATGTTGACCCTTATCTCGAAAATACTCTCCCATAGAACAACCGGCATAAGGAGCAATATACTGCATAGGCGCAGGGTCAGAAGCATTAGCAGCCACTACAACTGTGTATTCCATTGCACCCTGTGCTTCAAGTTCTGAAACCAAACTTGCAACGGTTGATGCCTTCTGTCCAATCGCTACATAAACACAATAAACTGGTGAATCAGTCGAATGAGAATGTTTTTGATTAATAATAGCATCAATAGCAACAGCAGTTTTACCTGTCTGCCTATCTCCAATGATTAGCTCTCTTTGTCCTCTTCCAATTGGGACCATACTATCAATTGCTTTGATTCCAGTCTGCAATGGTTGATTTACAGGACTCCTTGCCATGACTCCAAGTGCTTTTCGTTCAACAGGTAATGAATCGCTGGTGTTAATAGGCCCTTTACCATCTATAGGCTGGCCTAAAGGGTTAACAATTCTGCCAAGCATCTCTTTGCCAACCGGAACTTCAACAACTTTTCCAGTTCTTTTTGCGATGTCACCTTCTTTGACTAATCTAGTATCTCCAAATAAAACCAGTCCAACATTGTCCTCTTCAAGATTCAGCGCCATACCAAAAACACCATTAGGAAGCTCAACTAATTCTGAACTCATTACGTTTTCTAAGCCTGAGGCCCTGGCTACTCCATCCCCGACTTCTATAATTTCACCGACCTCAGAGACATCAATATCATTATCATATTTTTCTAATTGCTTCTTAAGCAACTCTGTTATTTGATCTGTTTTAATTTCCATAATTTCCTAGCTTATATTTTCATTAAATCTGCTTTGATATTTTCCAATTGACTTTTAATCGATGCATCTAAAAATGAATTTTCAATTCTAAATTTAGCGCCACCAATCAAAGACTTATCAACTTCAGTAGTCAATTCTGTTTCTTTTTGCAAAAGATTGCCTATTTTTTTCTCCATGAAACTCAAATCATTATCGCTAATTTGGTCACTTAAAGTAGCATGAACAGAGACTATATTTTTGGCATGCTTGTACTTTTCTACAAACGATTTTTTGATTTGATTGATAGTTCTATGGGCTAACATGCCATCGACATAGGACACGACACCCAAAACTAGCCCATTAAAAAAAGTTCCTAAAGAATCAATTAATATTGCTTGTTTTTCGGTTTGAGATAACCTTTTTGATTGAACAAAACTTTTTAAATCATTGTTTAATCTTAAAAGCCTATCAAACTCAGTAATCGAATCCCTTGCCGAATCAAGACTGTCGTTGGATTTTGCAGCCTCGAAAAGAATATCTGCTAACCCTTTGCCAGAAAACTTATGCTTCATAACCTTCCATACTATCTAAGGACTTTTTAATTAATTCAACATTATCTTCTTTTGATATGTTTTTTTTAATTATTTTCTCTGCAACATGAATAGATAGGTTCACAACCTCTTCACGGATTTCAGCCATTGCTTTATCTTTTTCAACATTGATTTGTATTTTTGCTTTTTCAAGTTGACCCTCCGCTTCAGATCTTGCTTTCGAAACAATATCTTCTTTCATATTATCAGCAGCTGATTTTGCTTCCCCAACAATAGACTGAGCTTCTGTTTTTGCTTTCATTAGAATTGATTCAGACTCTTGATTTATGTTTTCGAGCTCCTTTCTAGCTTTTTCGGCGGATTGGAGTGACTCTTCAATACTCTTATTTCTCTCATCAAGCATTAAAAGTAGGGGCTTCCAAGCAAACTTGGCTAAAACAGTGAGCAATAAAACAAATGTTAAAACCGTCCAAATAAAAAGACCCGGATCTAATTTGACTAAAGGATTTTGCTCAGATTGTGCTCCATGAGTACCAGTTGACTCATGGAGCGCATTATCACCTGGAATAGTCCAATATTGATTCATCGTTTACAGAATCAGCATTAAGAATATGAATACTTCAGCAAGAATAGCCACACCTTCTAATAGGAAAAGTGGTAATTGAACTACCCCACTAATCTTATCAGCAGCTTCAGGCTGCCTAGCTATAGCTTCTGCTGCTGCTGCTGCAAATTTTGATATTCCAAGCGCTGCGCCTATTACAACTATTCCTAATCCAATAGGTACTAATAAAGTTCCATCCATTATATACTTCCTTTTTTTATTTTGTTAATGATGTACGTTGATAGCCATGCCAACAAACACAGCTGTTAATAAAGTAAAAACATATGCTTGAACAAGTACTACTATGATTTCCAAACCTGATATTGCAGCGGCCATGGGTATGGATATAAAAGCTACGCCTATTCCTGCAGCACCTGAAAACATTTCCCCAATTATAGCCATAAGCGATAAAAGAGCTAAGATTGCAATATGCCCTCCTGTCATGTTTGCTGCAAGTCTCATGGTTAGAGCAAATGGTTTTACAAATAGCCCCATTAATTCAATTGGAATCAAAATAATATATACTGGCCAAGCTAAGCCATGAGGGACAAGATTTGCCCAATGCTTGATAAAGCCATGTTTTTTAACGCCTGCAATTATTATAGAAAAAAATGTAACTGTCGCTAGACCAGCTGTTACATTAAAGTTTCCAGTTGCCGTTACACCGCCATGAAGCAAATTATTAATTGTTGAATGCGAATCAGTCTTTAAAAGGAACCTATCTAATAAACCTATGGTGTCAAATATTGGAATCATGCCAATACCATTTGCAAAAAGAATAAAAAAGAAAAACGTTAAAAAAAGGGGTGTCCATGTCATTACCCAATTAGAACCAACATTGGGTGCGGCAATTGTATCTTTCACAAACTCAACTATATATTCGATTAAAGTGACCCATTTAGACTTCTTTTTACCATTACTAGATAAATATGTTCTAATTGGCACAATCACTACGATTGAGACAATCAACGCTACAAGCCATAACATTAAAACATGTTTCGTAACTGAAAAATCAATACCAAAAAATGAAGGCAAGTGAATTATTGGATGAGCTATGTCTGAGTTAGATACATGATGGAGAATATTAGGGCCAACCTGTTCTAAGACAGTTTGATTACTATGACTGGTGTTAGCAGCTACCATTTTAATGTGAATCCGTAATCGTTAATTATTAGTTTTATAGTTAAAGAATAAATAAACACTACATTTAAGGTCGCAAAGGTAAGCATAAAAGCTGTTTGTTAAAAATAAATAACATTGATTATTTAAATACTTTTTTAGATAATGTACCACCTATTTATCATAAAACTTAAGATTATAACGCACCTGGCAGAGCGGCCAAATATCTGACATCAATTCTTTTTTTTAAAGTTTGATACTCGCGATAATTGATAAAAACCGATTATTAAGCCCATGAAAAGAGAGATTAAAAACAACAGTGGGAATGTACTAAGACTATTATCCAAAAAATACCCAAGGAATGATAGGATAATAACGTAGGAAAACAAAGAATGAACTGCAGACATGACTGGAGCAGCTTTTTGTAAAACTTTTTGAAAAAAATTCAAAATAAGTTTTTTTAATAAACTCTTACTTTAAACCACTCTATTGGATGTCAATGGACTTAGAGGGTCCAATGCCAAGTCGCATTGCCCCTCAAACTGAGCTCCATCTTCAATATGCAACTTTCTATAACTAATATTCCCCTTCAATTCGCTCGTTTTTTTTAATGTAACGGCTCCCTCAGATTTTAAATGTCCGATAACTTTTCCACCAAGCACAATGCTGGCGCCGGTTACATTGCCCTTAACCAATGCACCACGAGCTATTCTAATAGACCCTCTAGTTTTAACGTCCCCTAGTACTTTTCCATAAACAATTAATCCTTGCTCAAGCTTAATGGAGCCTTTTAATACGGCATCAGGACCAACCATTGTATGAACATTTTTAAATTTAGATTTAATCATTACTTTTTTAAAGTTAAGTCTTTTTTAATTAATTCTGGGAAATATATCAATGGGTCAATCGACCTTCCACCTTTCCAAATTTCAAAATGCAAATGAGGTCCAGATGAAATACCTGTATTACCCACTAACCCAATTACGTCTCCTTTTTTTACCATATCAAGCCTGGAAACAATGTTTTGCTGGTTATGCCCATAATGAGTTAAGTAATCATCTCCATGGTATATTATTATCAGATTTCCCATTTCATAGGTCCAACCTGAAAAAACAACAACGCCAGCGGAAGTAGATTTAATAGGAGTTCCCTGTTTTGCAACTATGTCAATTCCACCATGCAAGTTATCAACATTTGAAAAAGCACCCTCCATTCGTTTACTTACAAATCCATCTATAGGAATAATAGAAGGAATATTATCAGAGAAAGAAATTAAGTGCTCATCAGGGATGATCATTAAAACACTGTCCATAATTTCAGGTTTTTCAGAAAAATTGAACTCAGAACCCAAAGAATTTCGAACAAATTCATCCATTTGGTTTAATCGCTCCAAATTTTCTGTTAGTTTAAGGACTTTCATTCGTTCGTTTACTAAAACGCTGTATTTATTATCTAATTTTTCATAGTTTGCAATTCGCGGAATAGAAAAAAACACTATTCCTACACTAGTTAAAAAGAATAAAATTAATACAACTAATGAAAAATTTAAAAAAAACTTGTTGAAGCGATATGACCTTGTTTCAGAATCATCGTCCGGTATTACAATTAGGGTAAATTTTTTAGCCATAAAGATTATAGTGACTGAATAAGATCAATAATTCTCTCTAAATCATCATCTGAAAAGTAGGTTATTTCAATCGACCCTCCAACTTGAGCCGGCTTCATCTTTACCTTTGTTCCAAAAATCTCGACCAGCTGATTTTCAATTTCTCGATAAGGGGCCTTATGAATTTTTAATTTTTTTACAACTTTTGTTTTTATCCTAGGTTTTACAAGTGCTTCAGCTGCTCTAACACTCAACGAATCATTAATAATTTTTTTCCATAAATTTTCCATAGCTGGAACAGATTTTTTCTGAAGTATAGCCCTACCATGCCCAGCAGAAATCCTTCCATTTCGAATACTCTTACGAATTTCTGGAGGGAGTTTAAGCAGACGAAGAGCATTAGAAACAGTAGTCCGCTTTTTACCAATTGTTTTAGCGATGTCATCATGGGACAGATTGTGCTGACTATTTAAAATTGCATAGCCTTCAGCTTCTTCAATAGGATTTAAATTTTCTCTTTGAATATTTTCAATGAGCGCAACTTCCATCATTTCAGATGCATTTTTAATATTAATAATATAGGCAGGAACAGAGCGAAGCTTTGCTTTTTTTGCAGCTCGCCACCTTCTTTCTCCAGCAATAATTTCATAAGCCCCAGCATGTTCCCTAACTGTAATCGGGGTAATAATACCTTTCTCCTCAATTGAAGAACATAATTCCTCTAAAGACTTTTCATTAAAATCTCGTCTTGGTTGATCGGGATTTGGCTTGATATCTTTTAATAATATTTTACTTACACCTGGCGCACTAATAGTTTTTTTACCTTTTTTAGAGGTCGGATTAATTATTGCATTAATACCTTTTCCTAATCTTTTAGATGACACGCTGTAATATCTCCTCTGTTAGACTTAAATAGTTTTTTGCTCCATTCGAACTCGCGTCATAAAGTAACGCGGGTTTTCCAAAACTAGGTGCTTCACTTAGTTTTACATTACGGTAAATTAATGTTTTAAATAATTTTTCTTTAAAATAGCTTTTAACTTCTTGGACTACTTGTTTAGACAAATTCAATCTACTATCATACATTGTCATTAAAACACCGCCGATTACAAGTTTTTTGTTAAGGTGACGCTGTACTAATCTAAAGGTGTTTAAAAGTTGACTTAATCCCTCTAAAGCATAATACTCACACTGTATTGGGATTATAATAGCATGGGAGGAGGTCAAAGCATTAATAGTTAACAAACCTAGTGATGGGGGACAGTCTAAAATTATTACATCATATTTACGTACGATTTTTTTTAACGCTGTTTTTAATTGATACTCCCTAGCCATAATATTTACTAGTTCTACCTCTGCTCCAACTAGATCATTTGTAGAAGGCACAACATCTAAACAAGGGAATGTCGTTTTTGCAATTGCATCAGTAATATCAGTTTCATTTATCAAAACATCATAGATATTTTTATCTGATTTTTCAGTCAAATCAGATAAACCAATGGTTGCATTTGCTTGAGGATCTAAGTCTACTATCAGTGTTTTTATTTCTGATACAGCTAGACTAAGCCCAACATTGACAGCTGAGGTTGTTTTTCCAACTCCACCCTTTTGGTTTATAAATGATAAAACTTTTCCCATGATTAAATAAATAGCATCTAAATTAATTCTTATTAATTAGCAAAAAAATGTATTTAAAAAGTATAACGCTAAATAAAAATGAATATGTTATGTTGCTCTAAGCCTTGTCCAAAGTTAAATTTCCGCTCTTAAATCAACATTTAAACAAAAATAGATTAAAAATTGAAAAATAGTTTAACACCTAGATACCTAGTAATTTTGGTCCTTCTTGGTTGGTCATTTTACTCTTTGTGGCCATCTATAAAATACCAAAACTTAGGTGCAGATGAAATAGAGCTTTTAAAAGAGCAAGGTGACTTAGCTCAAATAGAATCCCGTATAATACGTCAAGGGCTTGACCTCAAAGGCGGCATGTACATTTTACTAGAAACAGATATTCCTACACTAGTAAAAAGCCTTGCTACAAATCGAAATGAAAAGTTTGATAACCTCCTTGAAGAAATAACAAATGAGTTCAAATTAAACCGCGGAGAAAACTTTTTTGATATTTTTCGTGAAAAAATTTCCAATAGTGATATTAAAGTTGTACGGTATTATCACGAATATGGATCTAACCTTGAAGATATCGTTACAGCAATTGAAGATGAGACTGAAGATTCAATTAACAGAGTATTGGAAATATTACAGAACAGGATAGATCAATTCGGTGTTTCTGAACCTACAATACAAAAGCAAGGTAAATATAGGATTCTCGTTGAACTAGCAGGTATTCAAGATTCTGAAAGAGCTAGAGCTCTATTACAGAGTACCGCTTTACTTGAATTCTATTTAGTTAAAAATAATGCGTCTACAAATGAAATAATCACTCAGCTAGACAATATTTTGAAAAAATCAGTTAGTGATGAAGAATTAGAAACACTTATTTCTGAGTCTAAACTTGACAAAAAACCAAATGAAACCACCAATCAACCAGAAGACAATGTTACAACGATTGATGAAATTTTTGGAGAAACAACTAATTCTAAATCTGATAGCTTAGGTGGCGAATCTGATTTATTACTTGATTCTCCGTTGATGTCATTGATAGAATTTGTGCAAGGCGATCTTGTTGTAAAATCAAAAAATGTTTACGCTTTAAAAAAATTATTATCTCAAGATGCAGCCAAACTAAAGCTCAAATCATCTTCAGGACAATTCATTTTTGGTAATGATTCTGAATCGTTGGGAGCATCAGGAGAATATTTTAGACTTTACTACTTAGAAACTGTTCCAGAACTAACTGGCGGTGTAGTGGAAAAAGCAAAAGCAAGCTTGGGTAGTCTTGGTGGTGGAAGCGCAGGATTACCTGTAGTGTCACTCGATATGAATAGTGAAGGTTCAAAAACTTGGTCTAGAGTAACAGGAGCAAACATTGGACAACGCATTGCCATAGTACTTGATAACAAAGTTCATATGGCTCCAAATATTAGAGAGAAAATCCCTGGAGGAAGAACTCAAATTGAAGGGTTTGCTGATATAAATGAAGCTAAGGATATAGCAATTATTTTAAGAGCTGGTGCTTTACCAGCACCCGTCAACATTATTGAAGAAAGAACTGTCGGCCCGAGTTTAGGAGCAGACTCAATTGCTAGAGGTCAAAAATCGATTCTTATTGGTCTTGGAGCCGTTTTTATTTTTATGCTCATTTACTATAAAGCGGCTGGGGCAATTGCAAACTTTGCATTAATTTGGAATATTGTTCTTATTTTGGCTGTTTTAGCATCATTAGGTGCGACATTAACTTTACCTGGAATTGCAGGATTAATTCTTACAGTTGGAATGTGCATTGATTCTAATGTTATTATTTTTGAAAGAATACGCGAAGAACTGCGCAAAGGTAAGACACCTAAGTCTGCTATAGAAGCAGGATACAATAGAGCTATTACAACTATAATTGATGCAAACTTAACTACTGTTATTGCTTCATTAGTATTGTACCAATTTGGAACTGGTCCCATTAAAGGATTTGCTACAGTACTTTTTTGGGGGATATTGATAAGTATGTTTACTGCTGTTTATGTTACAAGAACTATTTTTTACACAATAACCAAAAAATCAATCAAAACTTTAAGTATATAAATGCAGATTATTAAAAAATCAAACATTGACTTCATCAATAATTCAAAATTAACTGTTATACTTTCAAGTGCGCTAGTTTTGGCAGGTATTTTTTCATTAATAATAAATAATGGACCAAAGTTGAGTATCGACTTTAAAGGTGGTACATTAATAGCAGTTAAATATACCCAGCCAATTAATATTAATGAATTCAGGTCCAAGTTAAGTGATATTAATATTAATGGTCAAAAATTTGATTTTAGCTCATCTGAAATAAAACACTTTGGTAATACTTCTAGCATCGCTTTGCGAATTGCTGAATTGGAAAACGAGCCAGAAAATTTTTCTAAAGATATAATTGAGGTCTTAAAAACAGTCTACCCAAATTCACTTCCAAGTGATAAAAAAGATTTCGTTTTATCAAAAGATAAAATTAGTCCTAAAGTAGGATCTGAGCTTAGCGCTAAAGCAATTATGGCCATTGTTTATGCTCTGTCTTTAATACTTATATATATATCTTTGAGGTTCGAATTCATTTTTGCCATTGGAGCTATTGCTGCAATAGCTCATGATGTGATTATTACTTTAGGCATTTTTTCAATACTTGGTTATGAAATTTCACTTTCAGTTATTGCAGCCTTTCTAACAATTGTTGGCTATTCGTTGAATGATACAATTGTGATATTTGATAGAATCAGAGAAAACTTAAAAACTCTGAAAAGAGGATCCATTATTGATACTGTGAATCAAAGCATCAATGAATCTTTAAGCCGTACTATAGTAACTTCTTTAACTACCTTATTTGTTGTTCTTATACTTTATTTTTTCGGTGGAGAAGTAATACACTCTTTCTCCTTTGCATTGATTATCGGCGTGTTGATTGGAACTTATTCTAGTATATTTGTTGCAAGCCTAATTGTAGTTTATATGCAGCCTAAGTCTTAAAACGACAACTACCCTCCGATAAACAACCTCATAAGTGAAAAAGTCTCTGAGCTTTTCATCAAGGCTACAGATTTTTATGGATGATGAAATTAAAAATTCTAATAATATATTATATTAGAATTTTTGTTGGACTGCAAAGTGAAAGGTTGGAGTCTTATTAAATGTCTTATTTTTAAATCCCCAACCTAAATCTATTCTAACAGATTGTAAAATAGGTATTGGCAGTCTAATTCCAAATCCCGCTCCTCCAAGCATACTATTCTTAGATATAGATTTCCAATTCTTGTTAATAGCTCCAATATCAGTAAAAGCAACAATACATATGCCTTTTTTGAAGCCAAACCGAGCTCCATTGTTATTTAAAAAAAGCTTTCTTAATTCAAAACTTGAAAAAAGGAACTCATGCCCAAAACGATAATTATCAAAGAAGTGAGTTTTATCTGGCAGATCCCAGCCTCTAATATTGTAGGAATTACCAAAATAGCTTAACCATACATCATTTTTATGACCAATTTTTCTTTGTATTGTTGTGTTAAATCCTAAAACAATATTATTAAAAGCTGATAAGAAAAAACTATAGGATTGATTCCATACAATAAACTTATTATTACCTAACATTGGGATAATCGATTGAATAATTCTAGAGCCTTTCGTTGGATTCCAAAAAATGTCTCTTTTATCAAACTCTATTTTTAATTCTGGGGTAAAGAATTTGTAGCTTAATGTATTTATACTATTTGTAAAACTTTTTTTAATCAAAGCAGGAGAAAATCTTAACTTTATTTTTTCTCCGTACCATTTACCAATGCTAATTTTTAAGCTATTTATATTTATACTCCTATCTAAAAAAAGATGATCATATGAATTTCTTTCTAAATAAGTGGATAATGAAACATGATCACCAAATAACCATGGATCACTAAACAATAGCTGAATTTTTTGTTGGCCACCAAAACCTGCAAAAACTTCAAGAGTTTGATTTCTACCTTGCAAGTTTTTAACCATTAATATAGCGTTTAATGACCACCCTTTTTCTTCATCATAACTAGGAAATAATAATGGAGGAGTTTTATTTATTGATTCAACCATAATATATTGTAGGATTGCATCACCATTTTCAAGAGGCACTAAACGCCAAGCAACATCTTCAAAAAGACCCAAATTAAATATTCGGTTTCTATCGAGGGTTGCAATGCTTGAATCTACGTAGACGCCCAGAGGATGATGAATTTCCCTATCCACAACATATTGCATAGTTTTATCCAAACCAATAATATCAATATTTGTTATTTTTGGTTTATAATTAGCAGATAGAACAGTTGAGTTAAGTATGAAATATAATAATAAAAAAAGGCCTGTTATCGCAGGCCTTTCAGTATAATCATTTCTGGTTTTCAAAGATTTACAGGTCAATACCATCCATCATTAAACGTTTCTTATATTCGATACCCTGTTGAGAATAAACATCTTCAATCGCTTTATTAAGCTTGTCCGCAATAGTTAAACCGTCAACTTCGACTTTAACATTTCGTTCATCTAATTTTCTTACTCTAAAGATTGAATTCTCGTCTCCATAATTATGCCAAACTCCGTCATATTCCTTTGGAGTACCATATTCCATAAGAACTTTATGCTTTATAACATCTTCAGCTGTAAGCTGCGGAAAACCAGTATCTTTCAACTTTATTTTTTTAACAACGCTCTCAAGTATGTAATGTGAATCACTATTGTTCGTTGTACTGTAAACATAATCAATATTAACAAATCCAAGAGTGATTCGCTCTATTGTTAAACGCGTCACATAGTTAAACTCAACAGTCGCTCTCTTAATAGGTAACACAATACCGTCTTTTGTCGTGCGAGATTCATCTGTGTAGACAACCTCAACAGTAGTATCAGGGACAATCGTTAATACTGCCGGTAAACTTGTTGACCACGGAGCAAGCAACTCATCCCTAAAAACCCAACCATCAGGTAACCTTTTTACAGGTATGACTGATTCTATCTTGTTGCGACTAATAGGTGGCAAAATTTTAGGCATCTCCATAATTGGAGCTTCTTCCTGGACCATCTGCTTGGATGCTTTATTATTAGAATCGGAATCTTTTTCCTTACCACCAAACAATTGATCGTCTGCGTTTAAAGAAGAATACGGATTCAAAAGCAATGCAAATGCAGTTAATATAAATATATTGTATTTTAATTTCATTATTTTAAAGATTTTATAAATTTGCTCACAGAATTTAAAACATTTAATGAATACGCAAAGACAAAAAAAAAGCCCTCATTTGAGGGCTTTTTTTAAGAACATATTCTATTTCTTACGACCTCTGGCCATTGGTGATCTTGATACATCACCATCTTTATCAATAAAATATAGGAAACCAGACTCTCTTGTAACACCAGCTGTAGCAACTTTTTCAGCATTTCCGCCGCCCTTGCCAGCACGAGCCATTTGTGAGCGAGATACATCGCCTTGTTTATCTAAATAGTATAAGTATCCTTTTTCTTTAGATACTCCTGTATTTTTTACTTTTTCAGCCATTAAAGCCTCCGATTATTATTTGATTTGTTTTTTTATGGTAGTGGTTAGAGTAAAATCTCACTCCCTCTGCCTACTAATAGTACGAAATTTTAAAGGTTCATGTCAAGATTTTTATCGAGGAGGCCTCGTCGAGAAAATAAGCTAATATTTTATTCGAAAAAGTCTGATTGATAAAGTAATTTAAGATGCTACATTTTTACGATATTATGCCCCGGTAGCTCAGCTGGATAGAGCATCGGATTTCTAATCCGGGGGCCACAGGTTCGAATCCTGTCCGGGGTACTATCTAAGAATACTTTTTATTTTATATTTTTCTCAAATACTTTTTGTAATTCCACCTTAAAAATCAAAACACTATTTGCGGGAATATTATTATTTGGTCTCGGACCATAAGCTAGTCTAGGGTGAATAAAAAACTCATATTCAGAGCCTTCATTCATTAATTGTATACCTTCTGTCCATCCTTTGATTACCCTATTCAATCTAGTAACGAATGGCTCCCCTTTTTCATAAGAGCTGTC
>CALKMQ010000125.1 GCA_938092125.1 uncultured bacterium | reverse complement strand
CAGGATTATGCGGGATTATCAGGCAGTTTTTTAAGAGTTGGTATTACCGCAAGGTCTATTGCAATGGGCGGTGCATTTACAGCGGAAAAGGACCATGGCTTCTCTACTTTTTATAATCCAGCTTGGGCTGCTTTTCTGGTTGATAGGCAAGTTGGTCTTTCTTACTCTAGTATGTCCTTAGATAGAAGGTTATCTGGGCTTAGTTTTGCTACTCCTCTCCCTCCAACCGCTGGTCTAGGAATTGCTTGGGTTAGCGCTGGTGTTACAGATATTCAGGGTAGAAGTAGTGCGGGAGAAAAAACAACAGTGATGCAGACAAGTGAAGATGCTTTGATGGTTTCTTTTGCTCAGAGAATTTTATCTTGGTTTTCTTTTGGCGTAAATATCAAAATACTACAAAATCAGTTACCGATTAATGAGTCTTATAAGGGCAGTGGTATTGGATTTGATGTTGGACTATTGTTCAAATCTGGAAAATCGACAACTTTTGGTTTAATGATTCAAGATATTAATTCTATGTATAATTGGGATTCAGGTGACTTATATGCTCAAGGAAGAATTTATAGCGAGTATTTTCCTACTATATATAGGTTTGGCACAAAGTTTAATTACAAAAATATAAGAGTTGTCGCTGATGCAGGGTTTATTACTAATTATAGGATTGGTAAAGAACTATCAGAGGATATATTTATCAATTTATTGCCAAGGGTTGGAGTAGAGTACACTTATCAGGATCTATACTTTTTTAGAGGCGGGTTAGGTAACGGGCGAATAGCATTTGGTTGGGGTCTAGAGTATGACCTAATAAAAAATCACGATTCTCGTATAGATTACACATTTTCAATGGACTGGGCATCTCAATTAGCACATACATTATCATATGCATTCAATTTTTAGAAAACCTCTTCTACTTTTTTGCGTATTACAATCTTTGTCACTAGCTCTGGGGACTAATTTTCTAAATTTCTCAGAAAATGCAAACGATTTAGCTTTAGGGAGACATCCCTCCATAGGTGGTTCATCGGTAGTAAACCCATCTCTTATTAAACAGCATCATGAGAGTCCTATCTTTTTCATTAATTCTGGTAACTGGTATGGAAATATTTCTATTTCTGGGCTTAACTACGTTCACAAAGTTGGGAATTATAATAATAGATTATTTTTAAAACAGGCAGAGATAAACGATCTGGAGTTTAGGGGGTCTGAACCATCAGACGAGCCGAATGCAATGTTTTCCGCATACGGCTTTCAATTGGGTTCTGGATTTTCTATAAATAATGACCTTGGAGACTTTGGGGCGTCAATAAGCTATTTATCTATTGGTATTTATGATCAAAACTCTAAGGGTTTCATTATCGATATAGGGTATTCTAAATTATTATTAAATGGATGGAATATGGGTTTATCTGTTTTAAACCTTGGTAACATTACAAAATTGTATCAAGAAGTACCTAAACTACCTACTTTATTCTTAATTGGTGCTTCAAAAAGTTTTAAATCTATAAAGATAAATAATAAGATATACACAACGGCCGAATATTCAATTTTAGATGATATTTGGAAATTAAAGTTGGGTTTGGATTCTGGATTGAAAAAAATAAAAATATTAACCGGTTATTCTATCGATAAACATTCAGCAGCATTTTCATTTGGAGGCGGCCTTAGTTCTGGTCGCTTTGGAGTTACATATGCTATTAAATTTGGTTCTCAAAAAATAGGAAACCCCAAAGTCTTGAGTTTAAGTTACATTTTACCCTAATGCAGCAAGATTACAAAACATTAGTCATATATGTCTTAACGCTATTCGTAGTGGTTCTTCTAATAGTATTAAAAAAACAGCAGACCCATCTTACTGAACTGGAGAATGATGTTGTAACTGAGCAGGACGTAGCATTGGATCCAGATTCCACAGTTCAAGGGTCAGTTTTCGAAGAGCCCATTGAGAAAGAAAGTACGCCGATGCGTGGAGTTATTGCGTTAATTATTGATGATTTTGGTTATCGCAATGATCATATCTCGAATGGGTTTTTAGAGCTACCGGGAAAATTGACCTATGCAATTATTCCTGGGCATGACCATAGCCAACTTTTTTCAAAAAAAGCTTATGATGCTGGTTATGAAATTATTGTGCATTTACCTATGGAAAATATTGGAAAAACTTACGGTGAAGAAGAATATGTTCTAATGTCATATTTTCAAGAAGATGAAATTAAAGAGAGAATTAATAAAGCGTTTGAAAATCTTCCTGAATCGATTGGTTTAAATAACCACCAAGGTTCTAGGGGTACGGCAGATTTACGAATCATGACGCTTCTTGCTAAGGAGATTAAGCAAAATAAAAAATTTTTTGTTGATAGTAGGACCACAAGAAATTCTTTAGCTGAAGAAACTATGCGAAAATATGGTGTCCCAACAAACTCAAGGGATGTTTTTTTAGATAATGAATTAGATGAAGAAAAGATAACAGAACAGCTTATGAAGTTAGCTGATGTAGCTGAAAGAAAAGGGCTTGCGATAGGTATTGGGCATGTAAAACCACAAACATTGAGTGTCTTACAAAAAGAAATACCGATTCTTCAAAGCAAGGGTTTTCGATTTGAGTTTGTTTCTAGATTAGTTTATTAATTTTATGCCAATTTTATGTAGAGTCACTCGTGGAGATTTAACAGAAAGTATTCATGTTATTTTTGCTACAGTAGTGGACGATTCAGGTCACATAGTTTTTTCTACTGGAGATTCAAATTACCTAACATGCATAAGGTCATCGCTCAAACCTTTTCAAGCAGCAGCTTCTATAAAAGCTGGAGCTGTAGATGCTGCTGGGTTCAATGAAAAAGAAATCGCTCTAATGTGTGCATCTCATCTTGGTGAAAACAGGCATATAAAAACAGCAAAATCGATGTTGGATAAGTTAGGTTATACGTTAGATGATTATGAATGCGGAGTTCACTTTCCTGCAGATATGTCATCAAGACGCGACTTAATTCGCTCAAAGACTAAACCAAATCCATTACATAATAATTGTAGTGGAAAGCACGCAGGTATGCTTTCTCTTGCTAAGTACTTAGTTAATAATCCTAAAAACTATATTCAGCCAGAACATGAAGTCCAAAAAACTATACTCAAGGCCTTACAAGAGTATACTGGTATCGAAGATATACCCATGGAAACAGACGGTTGTTCTGCTCCAACTGCTTTTTTCACAATGGAAACAATTGCTAAACTTTATCAATTACTTGCAACTGAAGAGTACCCTGAATTAGTTCGAGTTTTTAACGCTATGAATTCTTATCCATATAATGTGGCGGGAAAAGGCCATTTTGATACTAAATTTATTACTGCTTTAGGTGGAGATGCTGTGACAAAAGGTGGAGGTGAATCCATTCAAGGGATATCTTTAAAAAATAGAGACGGGAAAAATTTAGGTATTTCTTTAAAAGTATTGGATGGGAATTCTCGCGCGATGCCGATTGGAGCAATTACGCTTTTGGAGCATTTAGACTTACTTACGAAAAAAGAAATTTCAAATTTAGACGAATTTAGAAAGAGAGAACGGAAGAACTGTCGAGATAACAAAATTGGTCAAATAGAAGTATATATAGAATCTTAGTTAATCATAATTGGAGCAATCATGTCAATATCTAAAACGTATTATCATTTTATAATTACCATTACTTTTTTGATTTCTATCGCATTATCTAATTCCGGAGGAGTTGGTGGTAATTATGCAAATAATGCGCCGAGTTCCTCAAATTGCACTACCTGTCATTCTGGAAGTGCCAATTCTGGAAATGGAACTGTTACAATTACGGGCTTACCTTCTGATGGTTACGTTCCTGGTGATTCTTATAGTTTAACTATTAAAGTTGCGGGTACTCATAGAGATGGTTATGGATTTCAAATGGCATCTCAAGTTGGTAGCAATAATGCTGGGACATTTTCTCTGGGCGCGAATTCTCAAAATGCTGAATTAAGTGGTAGTAAAGTACAGCAAAGCGCTAGGACGATATCTGGTGAATGGATAGTTGAATGGTTAGCTCCTAACTCAGATGTTGGAGATATTACCTTTTCTGCTTCTGGTTTGGCTACTGGAGGTGCCTCAAGCAATAGTGGAGACAATGTGTATACGGCATCTGTTGCTTTGCCTGCTTTTGTTCCTCAAGAGGTTGACTTATTTTTTAGTGAATATTCAGAAGGTTCTTCAAACAATAAGTATGTTGAAGTTTATAATCCTACTGGATCAGCCGTCGATTTATCTAGTTACGCCATCAAAGGTACTAATAACGGCACTGCTTGGGGCGATGGTGGCGATAGAAATGTTGTATTGAGCGGGACATTAAGTGCTGGGGACGTGTTTATCATGTCAACAGACCAATCTGATCAAGCTATACTTGATGCTGCTGATTTAGCACTGCCTTATGAAAGTCCTGTCCATTATAATGGTAACGATGCAATTGGACTCTTTAAAAATGATGAACTAATCGACGCTATTGGAGTAGAGCTAGATGATCCGGGTTCTGGTGGCTGGTCTGTTGCTGGAAATAGTGGGGCAACAAAAGACAATACTCTAATTAGAAAATCAACAGTTACAACTGGAAATGCAGTTTGGACGTCATCTGCTGGCACATCAGGAGACGACTCAGAATGGATTGTTGAAGCTATAGATTACAGAGCCAATTTAGGTATTCACGTTTATGGAAACAGTGGGGAAAATATTTTACCGATAGCTAATGCAGGTGGTAATCAAACCGTCTTACTTGGAAGTATTGTTACCTTAGACGGTGCTTCAAGTGTTGACCCTGATGGGTCCATAGCATCATATCTATGGACTCAAACAGCTGGTGCAACAGTTTCCTTAAGTTCTACAGATGTTGCGGAAGTGACTTTTACGGCACCTAATGCTGTTGATAGCTTATCTTTCACTCTTCAGGTAACCGATGATGATGGCGCAAGTTCATCTGAAACTATTTATGTCAAAACAGCATCACCAAGTCCAGTGTTTTTTAGTGAATATGCTGAAGGTGGATCGGGTTATAACAAATATTTAGAAATTTACAATTCTTCAGATGCTGAAATCGATCTTTCTGGTTACGCAATTTTAGGCAATGGCAATGGAGGGCCTTTTAATGATACCCTCATGTTTGACGCTAATACAATTTTAGCTAGCCAAGAGGTCTATGTTATAGCGCACGCTGAGGCTGACCCAATAATATTGGCTGAAGCAGATAAAGTAATAGCTAATCCTTTCAATAATCCTGAAGGTGATCCAGATTCTTACATTGTTTCTTTCAATGGTGATGATGCTAGAGCAATTGCAAAAATCGAAGGTTCGGGATTTAATGTTATTGATATCATTGGCACTCTTTCGGGTGGAGACCCTGGAAATGGGTGGGATGTCGCTGGTGTTACTGATGGAACAACTAATCATACTCTTATCAGAAAATCCTCTGTCAGTTTTGGGAACGCAGACTGGG
>CALKMQ010000124.1 GCA_938092125.1 uncultured bacterium | reverse complement strand
TTTTTCAGATTGTATTTCATGTATATTATAACAATATAATAAGCACGTTTCAAATAATCCAAGAATTCATTTATGTATTTGGTGCAATTACTATAATGCAGAAGAGCAGAAGAGTAGAGTGGCTTATTAACAAACAAGTATCTATATTTATTTTGGCAATGTTTTCCTTGGATGTTCTTGTTACACAATTAGGTATTGTCCCATGGACAACTAGTTATAGAGGAGGTATCCAGGGTTTATTTTTTGCGCATGAACTGTCCTATGCGTCCTTTTTGCTTTTTGTCTTAGTTCTATTTAGATTTCATCTTGATCGAAATTTATCATTTTTTTTAGTGTTGATTCTAACAGGATATTTGTTATTAAAAACTAACATAAAATCGTCGGTTTTGGCTGTGGCGGTCCTTGGATTAGTGGATTATTTTCGGGGTTATAAAAGGACAACATATTTATTATCTGGAATGGCATTAGTATATCTATTTATTGATTTTCAGGAATTCAGCTCACTTGTGTCACGGGTAGGAACTATTGTATTTTACGGCTATGTTTATTTGAATGAATCGGTGATGTTTGGTTTAGCACCGGGATTTATATTCTATGAGATGCGTGCGAATCTGTCAGAAGTGGTTTTTACAAATTATGCGAATGCATTTGATGGTGTCTTAGCCTGGAATGTCGCATTTCTTGATGAGGCGAGAGAGCGTACTTCTTATCAGGTGATGGACCCTTTTATGGTACATAATGGATTTTTGGGCTTTATATTCGCTTATGGTCTCCTTGGAATGTATTTAGTGATCAAAATATTTAAGAATTTCAAATTAAATAACCGGTATAGAACATTGTTATTTTTATGTATGTCGATTATGATGTTTTTACATACTAAAGTTTATATTCTCGAACTAGTAATATTAGCAAATTCCAATTTTTTATTTTATGAAAGTAGTTATTCTAGCGGGGGGCTTAGGAACCCGACTAAGTGAAGAAACATCTTTAAAGCCAAAACCAATGGTGGAAATTGGTGGAAAGCCGATTCTATGGCATATAATGAAGATTTATAGTGAGTATAGCCTTAATGATTTTATAATTTTAGGTGGATATAAGGTTCAAATTATAAAAGAGTATTTTTTGAATTATGCTGCTTTAAATTCAGATCTAACCATCGATTTATCAAGTGGCAATATTAGTGTACTAAGGTCTGTTAAAGAGAATTGGAGAGTCACTGTGCTTGACACAGGGTTAACCACTATGACAGGCGGTCGATTAGCGAGGGCAAGAGATGTAATTGGTAATGAGGATTTTCTGTTAACCTATGGAGATGGAGTGGGGAATATTAATATAAATGATTTACTAAAGTTTCATTATGAAAAGGGGGCTGTACTAACATTAACTAGTGCTCAGCCTAATGGAAGATTTGGTGCTCTGCAAATAGACAACGATGACCGTGTCGTTCAATTTAGAGAAAAACCTAAGGGAGATGGAAGTTGGATAAATGCAGGATTTATGGTTTGCTCGAAAGGCTTTTTTAAGTATATACCTAATGATGACACCTGTATTCTCGAACAACAACCCTTGATGGAATGTGCAAAGGAGGGGAATCTTTATACATATAAACATAAAGGCTTTTGGATGCCTATGGATACTCTGAGAGATAAAAACATATTGAATGAATTGTATCAAAATAAAAAAGCGGTTTGGAAAACATGGTAAAGGATTTTAATTGGTGTTACAGTGGTAAGAAGGTTTTGATAACTGGAAACACAGGGTTTAAAGGTTCTTGGTTAACCCAATGGCTTATTGACTTAGGAGCAGACATATATGGACTTTCTAATTCTGTCCCAACAAACCCGTCCATGTTTGAGATATTGGATTTAGAAAAAAATATAACGCAGTACTGGGGAGATATTGAAGACTATCAGTTCGTTCGAAAAACCATAGGCGAAATAAAACCTGATTTTATTTTTCATTTTGCAGCTCAAGCGTTAGTTGGGGTTTCTTATTCGAACCCTTGGCAAACGATTCAAACCAATGTAATGGGCGGCGCAAGCGTATTAGAAGCAATACGTCATCATGATGCCAACGTCACGCTAGTATTCATAACAAGTGACAAAGCATATGAAAATGTTGAACAAATCTGGGGCTATCGTGAATGTGATAGAATGGGAGGAAAAGATATTTATAGTTCAAGTAAAGGAGCTATGGATATTATAGCTAGATCATATTATCTCTCTTTTCTACGTCACCAATCAAATATTCGCTTTGGCATAGCAAGAGCTGGTAATGTTATTGGCGGTGGGGATTGGGCTAAAGACAGAGTTGTAGTAGACTGCGTGAATGCATGGCAGCAAGAGAAAAGTGTTGAAATTCGATCGCCAAAAGCAACAAGGCCTTGGCAACATGTTTTAGAACCTCTAAGCGGATATTTGAGGTTAGGCCAATGCTTATCAGAAAATAAATTATCTACAGAGAAAATTAATGACTTCAACTTTGGCCCTAATTCGCTAGTAAATCAGTCAGTCATAGATCTTATAGAGGATTTATCCAAATGTATTGAAACATCTCCAACCCCTCCATTTATTATAACAGGAGATATACCATTTCAAGAATCTCAACTATTGAAACTAAACTGCGAAAAAGCGCTTTCTGAACTCGGTTGGCAACCTACCCTATCCTACGAGGAAACTGTTGCTTTTACAGGTGATTGGTATAGTCAGTTCATCAAAGGGGACTTAAAAGGTTTAATGAATCTTACGAAACGACAGATTAATACTTATTCAGAACTTTCTAAATGTAGATTTGCCACATGGATTTAGATACTTTGTACGAACTAGTTAATGTTGAGGCAATCTACTCTCCTCATAGCAAAATTTCAAAATTAATTGATGCAAGAGTAGTCCCAATTGAAGAGGTGTATATTTCCACTTTTAAATATGGAGAAAAACGAGGATGGAAGCAGCACTTACTTCAAGAAGGTAGAATGTTTTGCATTAAAGGTGAAGTTGCATTTTACTTAAAAAGTAAACTAGAAGAAACAGCAATTAAAGTTATACTTAAAGAA
>CALKMQ010000123.1 GCA_938092125.1 uncultured bacterium | reverse complement strand
ATCTGATATACGAGAAATTTTTACAAAATCTAATCAAAAATATTCTTCTTTAAGGGGGTATCTTTGATTTAACCTCTTTAAATGATAATCTCGAAAAACTTAAAAAGAAGACTTCCGCGCCATCTTTTTGGGATAATAACCTAAAAGCTTCAGCTGTCTTAAAAAAAATTTCTAGAATTGAAAAAGAAATTAATGTATGGAGTGAAATTGATGAAAAACAGAGTGATATTGAGATACTTTTTGAATTTCATGCTGAAGGTGAAATTTCTTCAAAAGAAGTTGATCACGAAGTAAATACATATAAAAGCACAATTGAAGATCTAGAATTGAAAATGATTTTAGGAAGAGAGGAAGATTCTCAAGATGCAATTATGACAATTCATCCTGGTGCTGGAGGAACTGAAAGTCAAGATTGGGTTCAAATGCTCTATAGAATGTATGGGCGTTGGGCAGAAAAAAAAGGATTTGAATTTTCTATATTAGACTTTCAGGCTGGGGATGAGGCTGGAATTAAGGATGTTACGTTTGAAGTAAAAGGAGAGTATGCTTATGGTCGAGCAAAAGCAGAATTTGGTGTTCATCGAATGGTTAGAATATCTCCTTTTGATTCTAATAGTCGCAGACACACTTCCTTTGCTTCTGTATATGTATATCCAGCGGTTGATGAATCTATTGAAATCGATATAAATCCTACTGATCTTCGAATAGACACATACAGAGCAAGTGGAGCAGGAGGTCAACATGTAAATAAAACTGATTCAGCAGTTCGAATAACGCACTTACCGTCTAGTATAGTTGCTCAATGTCAAAATGAACGTTCACAACATAAAAATAAAAATCAAGCTATGAAAATGTTAAAAGCAAGATTATATCAGCTCGAAATAGATAAAGAAAAAGAAAAGCAAAAAGATTTAGACGATAAAAAAAAAGATATCGCATGGGGAAGTCAAATACGTTCTTATGTTTTTCATCCATATAATCTCGTTAAGGATCACAGAACAAAAGAAGAAACTGGAAACATACAAAGTATTATGGATGGAGATATAGATATTTTTATAAAAGCGTACTTACTAGGCCAAATGAATAAAGAAATATTATAAAGTTACAGGAAAATAAAATTATGACTGAAAAAAATAAAAGTATTAATCAGATTATTGACTTTCGTAAAGAAAAATTAAATAAACTTAAAGATTTAGGTATTAATCCATACCCTTATAAATTCTCACCTACTCATAAAAGTATTGAAATTCAAAATGGTTTTAATAATCTTGAGAATAAAATTGTTTGTATCGCTGGAAGAATCATGGCTCTACGGAAAATGGGAAAAGCTGCTTTCATCCATGTAATGGATGACAAAGGACGAATTCAAATTTTTATAAAAAAGGATAATGTTGGTGAAAATACTTATGATGCTTTTAATTTAATGGATATTGGTGATTTTATTGGAGTAAGTGGTGGTGTTTTTAAAACAAAAGTGGGGGAGATTTCCATATCTGCTGAAAAATTTGATGTTTTATCAAAGAGTATACGACCACTACCAATTGTCAAAGAGAAGGAGGGGGAAATTTATGACGCCTTTACAGATAAAGAACTTCGATATAGAAACCGTCATTTAGACTTAATTGTGAATGCTGAGACAAGGTCGACTTTCATAAAGCGTACTCAAATTATTAATGAAATAAGATCAACTCTTAACGCTAAACAGTTCTTGGAGGTTGAGACACCTGTCCTTCAGCCAATATATGGAGGAGCTAACGCAAGGCCTTTTACAACTCATCATAATGCTCTTGATCAAAAACTTTTTTTAAGAATTGCGGATGAGCTTTATTTAAAAAGGCTTATAATTGGTGGATTTGAAAAGGTTTATGAAATGTCAAAGGATTTTCGAAATGAAGGCATGGATAAGAATCATAATCCAGAGTTTACAATGTTAGAGTTTTATTGGGCCTATGCTGATTATGAAGACTGTATGGGGCTCGTTGAAGAGATTATTCGTAATGCTGCAAAATGTATTGGCGATTTAAAAATTAATTGGGGAGAATTGAAATTAGATCTTTCAAAAAAATTTGAGAAAAAGTCTTTTTATTCTTTATTAAAAGAGGCTACAGGTGTCGATTTAGAAAAAATGGATAAGTCGGAGATGTTGATCGTTTGTAAAGATAACAATATAGACATTGAAGACAATTGTAATGTTAGTCAAATGCTCGATGGTCTGATGAGTACGCTAGTTGAACCTAAACTCATAGCTCCAACATTCGTTATAGATTACCCTAAATCGATATCACCATTAGCAAAATTGAAGAGAGATGGTAGTGATAATATTGTAGAAAGATTTGAATTATTTATTGGTGGAGCTGAATTTGCGAATTCTTTTTCAGAACTGAATGATCCGATAGATCAAAGATCTAGATTAGAAGAACAATCGAAATTGCGAGATCAGGGAGACGAAGAAGCTCAACCAATTGATGAGGAATTTATTAGGGCAATGGAGATTGGTATGCCGCCTACTGGGGGTGTTGGAATCGGTATAGATAGATTAATTATGCTGCTTACAAATAATCACTGGATAAGGGACGTAATACTATTTCCGACTATGAGACCGGGAAAATATTAAAAATGAATTTATATCTGCAGTTTGCGCTGCGGTATTTTAAAGGCGGGAAAAAAAGTAGCTTTTCATCCAACGCAATTTCTCTGGCGGTTTTTGGCTTGGCGATAGGGGTTTTTTCACTTATCCTCACTATGAGTATTATTAAAGGTTTTGAGGAAGTTTTAGCAAATAAAATTTCAAATATTGATGGTCAAATTCGCATTAAAACTGTCTTTGGAAAACCTATTAATGAATCAGACCGTTTAGATTCCATGCTACTTGCATCAAACTTGGAAATCGAAGTGAATCCTTTTGTTAGAGGAATGCTTGTTGTTCATAAAGGTAACAATACTGAAGGTCTATTAGTTGAAGGTATAGAATCTTTCAGCAATCCTTCATTTTTAAACTTAAAAGATAGATTTATAGCTGATGATAATATCATAATTGGAGGCTCTTTTAGTGATAATCTAAAGTTGTATTTTTCAGATGTTTTAGTTGTCGCGCCGTTAAATAGTTATACTGGAAAACTTATCAATTTGAATTATAGCAAATATCAAGTCAGTGGAATATTTAAATCAGGTATGGAAGAATATGATAAAAACCTTGCATATGTAAGCTTGAATAGTGCACAAAATCTGTTTGGAATGGAGGGAAAGGTGAGTGGTTACATAGTGAACTCTAATGAGGAAATAGAATATTTAGTAGAAAAAATTAGTAAGCATGTTAAATACCCGTATTATGTTGAAACTTGGAAAGATAGGCATAGAATTATATTCGATTGGGTAAATACTCAAAAAATACCAATTATTATTATTTTTAGTTTAATCGCACTTGTAGGTATTGCAAATATAATGGCAACAATTTCATTGATGATCAATGAAAAACAACTACAAGTTGGTCTATTAATTTCTCAAGGTCTTCATAATAGTCAAATTAGAAAAATATTTCTACTTCAATCTGGGTTAATAGGGTTTGCTGGAAGTTTTTTTGGTTCATTTGCAGCGTGTTTATTCATTTATTTTCAGAATAATTACAAATTAATCGAGTTACCAGAAAAAGTTTATTTTATGGACAGTTTACCAGTGACTTTTGACTACATTTCATCGATAATCGTTATTATTTCTAGCTTTTTTATTTCAATAATTGCTGGTTTATTTCCGACAAGATCAATGTTTAATCATGGTGTGATTAGACTGTTAGCTCAGCGATGAATATCTATATTAATATTGCAAAGAGGTTTCTCTCCTCTGTTAATGATACGGGTAAATTCACAAGTATTATATCAATTGTAGGGATTTGTATTGGATCCTTTGCTTTAGTGATTTCAATTTCGGTATTAAATGGTTTTGAAAATAAGTTAGATGAAAAAATAAGTAATTTTGATGGGCACCTAAAAATTTCAGGTTTAAATCAAGACTATGATTTGACAAAATTGAGAACAATCAAATCAATTACAGACCTGTCTTTCAGTTCAGACCGTAAGGGTATTATAAAAAGCAATACTAGTGAGGCATTCATAACTTTTAAGCAATTAGATTTTGATAAATTAAAGTCGTTTTATAATATTCCTTTTGTTGGAGATATTTCTGAGGATAACAAAATTGTCATTGGAAATGATATTGCATCCAGATTGGGGTTATCAATTGGAGACGAAGTAGTTATCTCATCTCCATTAGATCGTAATTCAATTTTTGGTTTCCCGTCGACAGTTAAAACCTATATCTCGGCTATATTTTTTAGTAAGATTTTAGATTATGATAATAGATATATTTTAATTTCAAACAGATTAGGGAATAAAGTATTCTATAATAATTCTAATTTACCATCGCTAGATGTCAAAATAAATGATGTGTCAAAGATTGAGGTAGTGAAAGCAAAAGTTGTAAATACTATTGATAAAGAAAATAAAGTTCATTCATGGAAAGAAAGAAATACTGTATTAGTTAGCGCAATTGAAATGGAGAAACTAATGTCGATAATAGTTCTTAGTTTAATAATTGTTGTTGCTAGCTTTAGTGTGATATCAACCATATCGTTAATAACTATGAAAAAAATAAAAGATATTGGTGTTCTAAGGTTACTTGGTATGGAATTATTCAATGTTAAGAAAATAATAATAATTCAGACAATAATAATTGGATTGAAAGGTCTTTTCTTAGGTTTGTTTTTTGGAGTTTCTTTTGTTCTATTACAAAATAATTATGAAATAATCTCCCTGCCGAGTGAAATTTATGCCATGGAAGTACTACCAATGGATATAGCATATGTAGATATACTATTAGTATTGATAATAAACATATTATTTATTTTGACCGCTGGATTCATTAGTGCACAAAAGTTTTTAAGAACCGATCCATTGGAGACGCTTAAATGGGTAAAATAATAATAGAAGCAAAAGATTTAGTAAAGACATATCAAAATGGTAAAAATCGACTAGTAGTTTTAGATAACATTAACATCCAAATACGCGAAAAAAGTATTATTTCTATTGTTGGAGAGTCTGGTGCCGGTAAATCAACGTTATTAAATGTTTTAAGTTCTTTAGACGCTTTTGATGAAGGTGAATTGAATATCGAAGGAAATAACATTAAAAATTTTTCAGAAAAACAGTTATGTTCTTTTCGTAATTCTAGTATTGGTTTTATCTTTCAATTTCATCATTTATTACCTGATTTTAATGTGCGTGAAAATATTTTAATGCCTACATGGATAAACAAAGATTATGAAAAAAATAAAAAGGCAGATGAATTATTAAAAGATTTCGGATTAAAAAAAATAAGTCATAAATATCCTAATGAAATTTCTGGTGGGGAAAAACAGAGGGTCGCTATCCTCCGATCTATAATAAATGATCCTAAAGTTCTCTTCGCTGATGAACCTTCTGGAAATTTAGATGAAAAAAACTCACTGAAACTAATTGACCTTTTTGAGTCAATTAATACAATTTTTGGTACAACTATCGTATTAACCACTCACAATCCGCATATTGCAAATATGGGCAGTTATAAATGTGAACTAAAGTCAAAAACCTTATTTGAGAGATGAAATGAAGAAAAATTTTTCTAAGAAATTACAAGCGATACTAAAATTAGCAAAAGAAGAAGCCATACGTTTAGGTCATTCATATGTTGGTTCTGAACATTTATTGATTGGTCTATTAAAATTCAAGGCAGGTATCTCTTTCAAGATTTTTGAGCTTTATGATGTTAATGTTAAATCGATTGTAAAAATGATTGAAGATTTAATCAGTAGTTCTGAGAGCACAATATCACTCGGTCATCTACCCTTAAGCATGAGGGCTGAAAGAGTATTAAAAAATGCATACCTTGAGGCTTCATCTCGAAATAGTAATGTTGCCGATGATGAGCATCTATTGTTAGCTATGTTGAGGGAAAAAGAAGGTATTATTTATGAGATTCTTCATTCACTAGATCTCGATTTTGATACTATTTGCGAACTAATTGATGATGAAAATTCTTATAATGATGAATTTTATGACTCTAAAAGTAATAAGATTGAAGAAAAGACACCTACCTTAGATCATTTCTCCAGAGATATTACTAGGCTTGCGAAAAAAGGAAAGCTTGATCCAGTTATCGGTAGAGAAAAAGAAATTGAAAGAGTAGCCCAAGTATTAGCAAGAAGAAAAAAAAACAACCCAGTGCTAATTGGAGAGCCGGGGGTTGGGAAAACTGCCATAATCGAAGGCCTGGCTCAGAGGATTGTAAGAAAAACAGTTCCAAGATTATTACATAATAAAAGAATATTATCTCTAGACTTAGCGGCTTTGGTCTCAGGTACAAAGTATCGTGGTCAGTTCGAAGAACGTTTGAAAAATATTATGAATGAGTTGGAATCTCGTACGAACCTTATTGTTTTTATTGATGAGCTTCATACTTTGGTTGGAGCTGGTGGCGCCTCTGGTTCGTTGGATGCATCAAATATGTTTAAGCCTTCTTTAGCTAGAGGTGATTTACATTGTATTGGCGCAACTACATTAAACGAATATCGTCAGCACATAGAAAAAGATGGAGCCTTAGAAAGACGTTTTCAAAAAATTATTATCAATGCTCCGTCTGTAAATGAATCTATTGAAATACTCTTGGGATTGAAGGACAGGTATGAAGAGCATCATAATGTAAAATATTCAAATGATGCAATCGAAGCTTGTGTCCAGTTATCTGAAAGATATATAACAGATAGATTCTTACCTGATAAAGCCATTGATATCCTAGATGAGGTTGGTGCTAGAGCGCAAATGTTTAATGATGAAGTTCCAAAAAATATTATTTCAATAGAAAAACAAGTTGAATCATTAAGGTCTAAAAAAGAAATTAAAGTAACAAAACAAAAATTTGAAGAAGCTGCAGTCATTCGTGACAAAGAACGAAAATTATTAGAAAAACTTAGTAATGCTCAAAAAACTTGGAATGAAAAAACAAAAGTAAACGCGCATAATATTTCTTCAGAGCATGTCGCGGATGTAGTCTCTCTTATTACAGGAATTCCGGTAAATAAAGTAGCAGAAACCGAGAGTAATAAACTTTTGAATCTTCCAGAAAGCCTAAGCCAATTTATAATTGGTCAAAAGAAGGCCATTCAAAGTGTTTCGAAAGCAATTCGCAGAGCGAGAACAGGATTAAAAGATCCCTCAAAGCCAATTGGTGTTTTTCTTTTTCTTGGTCCAACTGGTGTTGGTAAAACAGAGCTTGCAAAAGTTTTAGCAAATTATTTATTTAGCCATACAGAATCTCTGGTCAAAATCGATATGTCAGAGTTTGGTGAAAAATTTTCTTTATCAAGGCTTATTGGAGCTCCTCCTGGTTATGTTGGCCATGATGAGGGTGGAGAGTTAACTGAAAAAATTAGAAGAAACCCCTATTCTGTTGTTCTCTTTGACGAGGTCGAAAAAGCCCATCCAGATCTTTTTAATATTATGTTACAAATTTTTGACGATGGAGTTTTAACAGATGGATTTGGTCGTAAGGTTGATTTCAGCAATACTATAATAATTATGACTTCCAACCTCGGTTCAAAAGAACTAACGGTTAATAACTTAGGTTTCGGAAGTAAGTTAACATCTCATAATCAAGCATCAATAGAAACAAAAATAATGAAGTCTGTTGATAATACATTTTCGCCAGAATTAATAAACAGAATAGATGAAAGAATAGTTTTTCATTCGCTTAGCGAAGAAGATATTTTTGAAATTATCGATTTACAGCTTGCTAGTTTGCATGATAACCTTTTGAAAATAGGATTAAAAATTAGAGTTTCTGTAGCAGCAAAAAGATTATTAGGAAAGCGAGGCTATAAACCTAGATATGGAGCCAGGCCATTAAAGCGTGAAATTCAAGTGTCTATTGAAGATCATCTTTCCGAGGTTTTGTTGAAACGTAATTTTCAAATTGGCACTCTAATAAAAATTGATGCTATCAAAGATCAGTTTAATTTCTCCTATATTGAAAAAAAGCCACCTTTCAAGAAAGCGTAGAAGCAAAACAATATATATATAGTACTGACAAATTGCAATAACCGTAATTATAATATGACAAATAGTACTATTATAATCAGTGGAATATTGCTTGCATAATCTTATTTAGTAACTTTTAAATTTTTTGGAGAAATATTATGTCTAAAATAATCGGAATTGATTTAGGTACTACCAATTCATGCGTATCAGTGCTTGAAGGTGGTGAACCAACAGTAATTACAAATCCTGAGGGTGGTAGAACGACTCCTTCAGTGGTAGCTTTTTCTAAAGATGAGGATAGGTTGGTTGGTCAGACAGCTAAAAGACAAGCTGTCACGAATCCAGAGAACACAATATTTTCCATCAAAAGGTTTATGGGTAGGATGTTTAAAGAAGTTAGTAATGAAATTTCCGAAGTACCATATAATGTTGATAAGAATTCGAATGGTGCTGTCATCGTGAAAGCAAATGAAAAAGAATATACTCCTCCTGAAATAAGTGCTATGGTTTTACAAAAATTAAAACAAGATGCTGAAGAATATTTAGGTAGCAAAATATCAGATGCAGTTATTACTGTTCCAGCTTATTTTAATGATTCACAAAGGCAAGCTACGAAAGACGCTGGAAAAATCGCTGGTCTCAATGTTAGGCGCATCATTAATGAACCTACAGCTGCAGCGCTTGCATATGGCATGGACAAGAAAAAAGATGAAAAAATTGCTGTATTCGATTTAGGCGGAGGTACATTTGATGTCTCTATACTAGAATTAGGTGATGGTGTTTTTGAAGTAAAAGCATCTAATGGTGATGGGCATTTAGGTGGAGATGACTTTGATCAAAAAATTATCAATTGGATTGCTGAAGAATTTAAAAAGAGTGATGGGATAGATCTTCGAGAAGATCCAATGGCGCTTCAAAGATTAAAGGAGGCTGGAGAAGCTGCAAAAAAAGAACTATCTTCATCAAAACAAACCGATATAAATCTACCTTTTGTCACTGCAGATGCATCTGGCCCTAAACATCTGAATTTAAATTTAACTAGAGCTAAATTTAACGAGCTTGTTAATGATCTTGTTGACCGCACTATTGATCCATGTAAAAAAGCTATGTCTGATGCTGGTTTAAGTCCATCTGACATTGATGAAGTCATCCTTGTCGGAGGTTCTACTCGTATACCTAGCATTCAAGAAAAAGTAAAAGAAATTTTTGGTAAAGAACCAAATAAAAGCGTAAATCCTGATGAAGTAGTTGCCTTAGGTGCTGCAATACAGGGTGGCGTTTTAGCTGGTGATGTTGATGATGTGTTATTGCTCGATGTTACCCCACTTTCATTGGGAATTGAAACATTAGGTTCTGTTTCAACAAAGCTAATTGATCGTAATACAACAATACCAACAAAAAAATCACAGGTTTTTAGTACCGCAGCTGATAATCAAACCACTGTCGAAATCCATGTTTTGCAAGGTGAGAGAGAAATGGCTTCGGATAATAAAACAATTGGAAGATTCCATTTATCAGACATTCCGCCATCTCCTAGAGGTGTTCCACAAATAGAAGTGACATTTGATATAGATGCAAATGGTATTTTGAATGTTGGTG